>JBBRHU010000010.1:0-20632 GCA_038222255.1 Fimbriimonadales bacterium
GAGCGGCGAGGGGACTTGGAGGTTGAATCCGAAGGCGGCGAGTAGAAACAGCGACGTTCCCATAGACTGCTTTTACCCGCCTTTGCGCTATTTCGCGCCCTGATTTACCGAGAAATCAGGGCAGTCGTGTTGGCAAGAGCCGCAGTCGTCGGTGAGGATCCTCGCCGACGGACTCACTTGCCATTCGCTTGTTCTCCGCGATCTGATGCTGTACCTTTCGCATTGGAGCCGAGGCTGGATTCAGTTCGAACGGCTTGCCAGATTGCAGGACCGCCTCAATCCCTGCGTGGACCTCTTCCAGTGCCCGTCGCTCTAAGTCGGCGGACTCTCCGCCACCCGATCGAAGAATCTCATCAAGCGCTCCTGCGATCTGGGTGAAGGTGTTGGACTTCACCACAACCGTCGGAACCGGCTTTCCTGCCATTTCTCGAATGCGCCTAGGCTTTGCCTGATAGGTGCTTCGGATAGCAAGAACAGCGTCTGCCTGAGTGATGTCGTTGACCACTACCGCATTGGCTTTGCGCTCTCGGATCGCCCGCTCTAATCTGGTTCGTGCGATCCCGTACGGAAACACTTTGATTGTTCCCGCCTGATTGGCCTCCGGTCGTAACTCTCGTAACGGGGCCTCCTGCGACTGCTCGCGCACTTCGCGAGGTTCTTTGACAACAGGTCGCAGTGTAGGTTCCTTTGGAGCCCTGACGTTCGACCGGCTGAGCGCTGGAAAACGTTGGTTGAATCCAGGGTCGGTCAACTCCAGCGTCTCTTCACTCTGGACGACCTCCATCTCTCCCGCCCCGGTGCGGATACGTACCTCAGGGCGTGGCGGAAGGCCGCGCAAGATCATATCTACGGTCTTTTGAACGTTGTTGTGGACTGCCAGTCGGTCGTAGTCGAGCAACTCGATCACAACATCAAAGGTTGGCGGTGACTTTCTCTCGAGGACTGTCTTCTGAGTTCCCCGTCGCTGCGCCTCTGCGTCACTCAAGGTGACCGCTTGGATGCCACCAATGAGGTCGGCCAGCGTTGGGTTGAGCATGAGGTTCTCAAGCGTTTGTCCGTGAGCAGTGCCGATGAGCTGAACACCACGCTCGGCGATCGTTCTCGCCGCAGCCGCCTCTTGTTCATTGCCAATCTCGTCGATGACGATGACCTCAGGCATGTGGTTTTCCACGGCCTCAATCATCACGTTGTGCTGCTCCGCGGCAACTCGAACCTGCATCCTTCGTGCGTAGCCAATCCCGGGGTGTGGAACATCTCCATCGCCCGCGATCTCATTCGATGTGTCGATGATGACGACGCGTCTCAGGGCTTCATCGCTTAGAACACGTGCGATCTCTCTCAGCTTGGTCGTCTTGCCAACACCCGGCTTTCCGAGCAACAAGATCGATTGGCCGGATCGAACAATGTCATCAATGATGTCGATCGTTCCGCCAAGCGCACGCCCAACTCGGCAGGTCAATCCGACCGCCTTTCCATGGCGATTTCGGATCGCTGAGATGCGGTGAAGGGTGCGCTCGATTCCAGCTCGATTGTCCGTTCCGAATTCGCCCAGGGACTTGCTCACGCTTTCGATATCGTGCTCGGTGACCATGATGTCCTCGAATCGATCTACTCGGGCATGATAGCGAGCTTCGGCAGGCCGACCATAGTCGAGAACAACTTCAACGAGAGAATCGAGGTCACCTGCAGATTCGAGACGTTTGCGGACAGGGCTAGGGAGAACGTCGAGAAATTGGGCAAGACCGTCGTCGTAAAGAGGCATGTTTTTGCTCCGACTCTAAGAATCGAATCGGCTTGTATAGTCTATGACGATTTGTCCTGAAATAGGAATCCCCGATTTGCTCCTGGACCTAAGCTTTAACGTGCGAGGTTGGGAAACCGCTTAGCGCTAGTTCCCGAGTTGTGTCATCCCGGTGAGAATTTGCTGCTCAATCTGGGACCCCGCAGGGGCAAGGCTTCGTGCGTCATATAGTAGCCTCCGCGCGCTCGTGCGGTCGCCGGTGCTAAATATTGCATTGGCCGCGTAATAGAACGCGTAAGCCCCAGCCTCCCGGAACGGCGCTGCCGCCTTGAGGTCGGGAGTGTTCTCTGCAGCTAACTTCCAGTTCGTCCCAGACTGTTGCCAAATCTGGGCAAGCGCGGTGGGGTCTTGCGTCAGTCGTGCTCGGCGCGCATAAAGGTCACCGAGGTCCGCTGCGAACGCGGGGTTCTTTGGGTCAAGCGAAATTGCTTTCAAGAAAGAGGACTCTGCCGACTCCATCCCGCCATTAAGGTCGATATTCTTTTTTCCGAGTTGTTCGTAAAGCACGGCGAGGTTCTTCCCTACTCGGGTTCGAGAATCACCGGTTTGCAACCGACCGAAATTACGTTCAGCCTCGTTGATCCGCTCTTCCACCGGCACTCGTGTATCGCCCGAGATGATTTTGTTCTCAATTTGTGCATCCTGCTGACGGGCCCCAGCATCGGTGATGGACTTGGAGATTGCGGACATCGAGAAGACGATGACCGCGAGAAAAGTTCCGATGAGCACGAAGAACATCGAAAACTTCTTCATGAACGCGGCCGTCTCCGGACTCATCATCGGTTGACGAGGTGGGGGCGGATAGTAAATGGGCAGCCCGTTTGGCGGTTGCATCGTCGGCACATGGTGCTGCGGCGGTGCGTACGGTTGGTTCATCGGGTAGCCCTGCGGCACTTGCTGGCCGGGCTGATACGGGTTGAACGTGTAGACCGGAGGGGGAGGTGCTTGCCCAAAACCTGCCTGCGGGTTGTATCCCGCCCCTGGAGCGTACGGATTGAAAGCCTGCGCTGATGGGCTAAATTGTTGGGATGGGGGAGGCCCGGAAAGTCCAAGCGCGGTTTGTGTCGTAGCGTTTTTGATCGCTTCAATGAACTCTTCAGCAGAGCCGTATCGGAGTTGCGAAGTCTTGTCTAGAGCCTTCCGAATGACTTCCCATATCGAGCCCGAGACCCCCTGCGGTGGTGCCGGCTCGTTGTTCATGATCGCGTAGGTGATACTGACGACGCTATCTCCGCCAAACGGTTTGCTGCCTGCGAGCATCTCGTAGAACATGACACCAACGCTGAAGAGGTCACGCCTCGCGTCGATCTCACGACCGACAACTTGCTCAGGCGACATGTAACTCGGAGTTCCGAACACCTGCCCATCCATCGTGAGGTTTGGCTGGAACGTCAGGCGCGCAATCCCGAAGTCCGTAATCTTCACGGTCCCGTTCGAGAGAATCTGAATATTGTCTGGCTTGATGTCTCGGTGAATGACACCCTTCGTATGAGCGTGCCCCAGTCCCGTCAAAACCTGAGTAACGATCTCAACCGCCCTTTCAAGCTTCATCGCCCCCTTTGTGTCGAGTTCGTTCCGGAGAGTGTTCCCGTCGAGATACTCCAGCGCCATGAAGATCCGGCCCGCATCCTCTGCGAAGGAGTAGACCGTCATGATGTTGGGGTGATTGAGGGTTCCCGCAGCCTGAGCTTCGCGTTTGAATCGGCTGATTCGATCCTCGCGCTGCTGCCCGGTCGTTCCGGCCGGCACTGCCAATTCCTTCACCGCGACCCGTCGGTTCATGAGCGGGTCGTACGCTTCGTAGACAATGTCGTTCGAACGCGCAATCTCCCGGATGATTTGGTATTGCCCGAGGGTGTTAGGGGGAGACTGACTCATGAGAGATGTGACAACGGGAAATAGAGGAACTCGCTCGTTATTGTATTGGACGTCTGCCGAAAAGCCAAACGTGCGAGGTCCTATCCCCCTTGAATCTACGTTAATTTACTTTACGATCGTGATCTTGCCGGTCTCGAGGTCGTAAATGCCCCCGCTGAGGCCTACTTCGTGCTTATCAAGGATCTCGCCCATCAGTGAGTCGATCTTCCCCATCGTGTGCTCAATGTTCTTGATGTTCGCTACCGACGAGTTGTGCTCCAAATCGCCTTTCTCCTTCCGCGCGGCCTCAACCGCGGGCAAGATTGGAGCGACCACTGCGCCGATTGATCCCGGGAGAACTCCACCCTCGATCGCGGCGTGAACTGCGCCACAGTGCTCGTGTCCCATCACAAAGATAAACTTGGCTCCGAGCTTTCTAATTGCATATTCGATGGAACCAGCGGCAACCGCATCCACTGTGTTTCCTGCGCAACGGACCACGAAGAGATCTCCTAGCCCTTGATCGAACACAAGTTCCGGACCAACGCGCGAGTCAGAGCAGGCGACTACAACTGCAAACGGGTGCTGACCGTGAGCAAGCGAGTGCCGGGTCTTGGTCCCAGCTCGGGGGTGTTGAGCGTTTCCTGCAGCAAACCGAGCGTTTCCTGCCTTCAGAAGCGCAATCGCCTTATCGGGCGAGACCGTCATGTCGGGTGAATGTTGGGCGACTGAACCCGAAATGAGGGCAAGGCAAAAGACGATGGCTGGCAAACGCATGCTAAGTGTGTACGTGGTCTGTGTAGGTTTTGTCAAGGGCAACGCAATCAGTCTAGAATGTGACCATGAAGGCAATTCTCATTTCATTCGCGACTTTGGCCCTGATCGCCTCTGCAACGGCACAACTAGCAACCCACCCAGCGCCGAAGAAGGAGCCGATTTATGACATCAAGGCCGACGGCAAAACCCAGATCGACAGAGCTCTTGCGCAAGCAAAGGCATCCAAAAAGAACGTGCTCGTGCAGTTTGGAGCCAACTGGTGCGGCTGGTGCTACAAGCTTCACGACCTGTTTGCCGCTGACAAGCAGATCGGAGAAGTGCTGAAGAAGAACTATGTCGTTGTCCTGATTGATGTCGACCAGAATCACAATTCTGAAACAAACTTGAAGTACGGCAACCCTAGCCAGTTTGGATTGCCCGCGATCATCGTCCTCGACGCAAGCGGCAAGCTAATCAAGACCCAAGACTCTGGAAAACTAGAGGACGGCCCCAAGCACTCTCCAGAAAAGGTTCTCGCTTTTCTGAAGAGCTGGGTCCCGAAGGGCTAGTCGCCTTTTTCGTTGCCGTAGAGCTTTCCTCCACCGCGGGATTGACGCCAAGCGTCTCTCCACCGGTGGATGTCTACGGCGCTGATCTCTGGCAGTGGCTTGCGATCGGCGACCAGTGGCAAAGGCTCAAACGGCTTACTCGGCAGCGTTTGATACCAGTAAGCAACGCTCGCGAGTTCTAGCGTCAAGCAATTTGCGTGACCGTGCTCGATGCTCGCCCGAAGGCTCTTCTTAAACCGGATGGGATCTTCGAGATGGAAACGGTAAACGTGGGTTCGTCCGAGCCAACCGAACCGCGGTGAATCGTTCCCTCGGCCCGGCGCTCGAGCGGTGCCGAAGTAAGGGTGGCAGTAATGTTCATCCGGACACCAGCTCTGGTTGAAATAGTCCTCGGTGCCGGTGCCGTGCGCACTTCCAGGCCAGGCCTCGCCATCAACCAGGAACATGTTGTCACCCTCGCCGTACCAGATCGGTGAAGGGCAATTGATGAAATAGTTCACCCCAACGTAGTGGCCCTCGCCCTCTGGAAGGCAAAAGATGTAGTTGTTCTGGTCGGTGGGGTTGTTCGGAAATTTGCCGAAGACCTCCCACTCATTTTCAACATCTCCTCCAAGTCCCGGCCCATCAGTCTGGCCTTCTGGCTGAGTGAGTTCCTGTCGATATTGAGCGTGGAATCGACCTTGAGTCGCCGGAATGCTCGCGTGCTCTTCATAGTCCACGTAATAGTAAAACGAGTCGGTTTCAATCTCCCCTTGGTTCTCTACCGTGATTTTCGCCCCGCTCCCGAACGGCATTGGGAAGTAGCAGACGAGCGCGTTCCCTCCCGCTGGAGCCGCTGCGAGCGGTGGTGAGATGAAGTTGTACTTCATGCCCCACCCCTGCCCAAAGAACTCACCTATGGGAGACTCGACTGACGGGTGATCTTGACCATCCCAATACATTCGTAGCACGAGATTTCGTCGGTGGAGTTCGTCTTTGCTACTGATCGTGATCCAGATATGCTTGATGATTCCCGCACCGGAGATTTCAGCAAGGGTGAGAGTCTCACCCGGTGCAATAGGCACCCTGTCATCATTCCCTCCGCTACGGTCATAGCTGGAAATGCGCTTACTTCGGGCGTCAATAATCTCGGCAAGATTCGAGAGAGGTCCGCGGCTCATGCGAAACAGCTTATCTCGTCAAATAGGAGTGACGAGACCCAAACTAGAAGTTTTCGCTTGCTTCACGACCATCATCGCGCCTTCTTCCAAAAATGACACAGCCGCTTGACGACTGACAGAAGGAAAATCACTCAAGAATGACTCGATCGAATCTCCATCAGTGATGTATTCCAGCAAGGTATCCACAGGAACTCGCGTCCCAGGGAAAACGGCTGCGCCCCAAAGCACATCTGGATTAAGGTCGACGAGTTGCATGATCGTTACAAACACTGTACAGGCTTTTAACAGATTCGACAAGTCGGTTTTTTGTCATTTTGGAGACTGGCACCGAACAAAATCCGGGACGTCTACGACACGAGGACCCTTGAATGGTGGTATCTTGCCGCTATGTCGCAGGACATCTTGAATCGAGTAAAGAAAGTGACCGTCGAGGAACTCGGCGTCAAAGAAGAAGAAGTCATCGAGGCTGCCTCCTTCACAGAGGACCTGGGAGCTGACTCCCTTGACGTGGTAGAGCTCGTCATGGCCTTTGAGGACGAGTTTGGCATTGACATTCCAGACGAGGAAGTCGGTGAGATTAAGACTGTCGGCAATGCCGTCGAGTACATCTCTAAGAAGCTAGGATGATGGCCACCCCGGCACCTTCTGGCCGGGTCGTGATCACCGGACTGGGCGCTGTCACCCCCATCGGAACTGGAACAGAAGTGTTCTGGGGAAACATTGTTGCCGGAGTGGGGGGCGTTGAGCGCCTTACTCTGGTGCCTGACCTTGATTCCTACACCACGCACATCGGTGCTGAAGTGAAGGATTTCAACGCAGAAGACTGGCTCGACAAGAAAGAAGCGCGACGGATTGACCGGTTTATTGCCTTTGCTGTCGCCGGTGCAACGATGGCCCTCCGGGACTCCGGAATCGTGCTGACAGATGAGCTACGCGACGAATTTGGCGTTCTGATCGGGTCAGGAATTGGCGGTCTCACCTTTATGGGAGAGCAGCACCGCAAGCAGGTCGAAGTCGGACCGAGCAAAGTTTCACCTTTTTGGGTTCCCTACATGATCCCGGACATGGCGAGTGGCTACGCGTCCATTGTCCACGGCCTGCGCGGACCAAACACTTGCGTCGTGACCGCATGCGCGACAGGAACGAATGCGATCGGCGATGCCTATCACATCATCAAGCGCGGAGATGCGATTGCGATGCTCGCCGGAGGGTCAGAAGCACCGATCAACGAGATTGGTCTGGCTGCCTTTTGCGCCGCGCGCGCAATGTCGACACGAAACAACGATCCCCACCACGCCTCGCGACCGTTTGACAAAGATCGCGAAGGATTCGTCATTGGTGAAGGGTGTGGAGTCCTCGTTCTAGAAGACCGCGACCACGCGATCGCCCGTGGCGCAAAGATCTATGCAGAGGTTGTCGGCTACGGCATGGCCGGAGACGCACACCACATCACTGCTCCTCATCCCCAAGGCCACGGTGCGATCCGAGCGATGAAGAAGGCGCTCAGCTCGGCCGGTCTGAAACCAGAAGATATCGGCTACATCAACGCGCACGGAACCTCGACGCAGCTTAATGACAGCGGAGAGACCTCGGCGATTAAAGCCGTCTTTGGCGAATACGCGTACAAGGTGCCGATCAGCTCGACGAAGTCGATGACTGGCCATACTTTAGGTGCCGCTGGAGCCCTTGAAGCCCTCGTGTGCGTGCGAGCGATGCAGGACGGAATCTTGCCGCCAACGATCAACTACGAAACCCCAGACCCAGCCTGCGATCTTGACTACATTCCGAACGTGGCGAGAAAGCAACAGGTTGACTACTGCCTTTCGAACTCTTTCGGCTTTGGTGGACATAATGCCACGCTCATCCTCCAACGCGGAGAATAACCGGCCAACCGAAGGCCCTCTGAAGGTTTTGGTGGATCAGTTCCTGATCCACCTTGCCTCCCATCGTTCACCAAACACCGTTCGCGCCTACCGTGTCGATCTATACCAACTGATCAGTTGCACTCAGGGACACATCGACTGGAGCGCAGAAACCCTTCGCCGATTTCTGCGGCAGCACGGACGATCAGCGGTGAGCCGTGCTCGCAAGCTGAGTAGCTTGAAGTCGTTCGTTCGATTCCTGCAGCGCGCGGGGCAGATAGACCACGACCCGACCAACGTGCTTGAAGCACCGAACCTCCCGAATAGACTCCCTAAGGCGCTGAGCCAAGCCGAAGTTGCCCGGCTCTTGGATGTCATACCGCTGTCGCCATCGCCCCTGCGCGACCGAGCAATCCTTGAACTGATGTATTCCGCAGGGATTCGCGTTGCCGAAGTTGTGGGAATTAGGATGCGTGATTTACGGCTCGATGAGGGCACGGTCATGGTTGAAGGCAAGGGGGCGAAAGAGAGAGTTGTTGTCTTCGGCACCTCGGCTCGAAAATGCATCGAAAATTACATCAGTCAAGAGCGAGAAATATCAGCGTCAACTTGGCTGTTCTCGGGGAGGTCGGGCGGAAAGCTCACTACCCGGACCGTGCAGAACATTATCAAGCGCTGGGTTGTACAAGCTGGACTTCCCTACGGGACCTCTCCTCACACACTTCGCCACAGCTTCGCCACGCACATGCTAGATGGTGGGGCGGACCTCAAGACAGTGCAGCAATTGCTCGGACATGAAAGTGTTACGACGACACAGATCTACACCCATGTCAGTGTCGAAAGACTTAGAGAGACGGTCAGAACCGCCCATCCCCGATCAAAATTAAAAACGGGGTCAGACCCTAAAATAAGCTCAGACCCAGGTTGAAGCTCGTCGAAAAAGCTTGTAGTTGACGGGCCGCTGAATATTCGCGATTGCGAAATTAGGCCAGCCGACGATGAAGTCAAGCTCGTAATCTTCGGGCGGCGAGATCACTACGAGCGGAACAGCGAGCGCTTCAGCGTGGGAAAGTTTTGCTTCTCCAAACGCTTCGTACCCTGCAATCTTGTTCGGTTCGTCTAAGGTCGAAACGACATCAACGAACATTAGGTCGGCATTTGAACATTCGTCCAATGCTTTGCGCCAATCTTCGAAGACTGCGACCTCATCGGAAGGATGAAATCCCTGCCTAGCCTCGGCTTCCATTTGCTCATCGTTCGTTATCAAGACAAATCTCATCGCTCTCTCTATGGCGAACCATACCACGGTGAGTGCTGATTCGACAAACAAACTTTCTTATCATTTTCCATTGATGTAACACCGCGCATTTTTTGTCCGTAGTGATATATCATAGAGCAGTTAACTGCAAGGTTGTTTCGATAGCCATGAATGATTATCTAGTTTTTGGACACGGTTCTGATCAGGGTCCAGTGATGCTGACTGAGCGCTCTGCGGACGACCTCCTTCGTTTCGAGGTGATGGTTAATGACACCAAGCGACGAGCCTATTCGATGGCGCTCCAGCTAACGCGCAATCCAACGGATGCCGAAGATTTGCTTCAAGAAACGATGGTCAAAGCCTGGCGCGGTTTCGATAGCTATATTCCCGGCAGACCGTTTCTTAACTGGCTTTTGCGAATCATGCAGCGCGCTTACCTGGACTCTCGCCGAAGAGACAATCCAATTCGCCGTGCAGAATCGTTGCATTCAATGATCTCACCGGCTGATGGCGAGGTCCAAGAGCTTCCGATCGCAGACGAGAGCCCAGCTCCAGATGAACAGCTCGTAACAGAGGAGTTACGCCATGCCCTCCACAACTCGCTGGCTCAGCTCCCAGACGTCTATCAAAGTGCAATTCGGATGTGCGATCTCGAAGGAATGAGCTACAACGAGATCGCCGACATCCAAGGCACAACGATCGGAACGGTTCGAAGCAGAATCCATCGCGGAAGGCGACTATTGAGAACCCTCATTCAGAAGAACGCTAGCTTTCCCATGTAGCCCTCCCTACAGAACACCGGCAATTGTGCCGAAGTATCCAATATGGAGATTTCTTCGAGCACAACTGCCGCTGCCGCCTCAAGAATTGAGCCGACGGCAGACCCCAAGCGAGCACAGTTGCAGTCGATGCTGCTACGCAAAATGCTCGACAGTCAGAAATCACAAGTCGAAGAGCTGACCAAGTCGCTCGAAGGAAAGGGCCAGGTTCTCGACGTGAGGGTCTAGCCGAATCCCGGACGTCCATCCAGCGGAGGTACACTCTCACCTCGTGAGCGAGAAGAAGCAAACCAAGCCCCCCGTTTGGTACCTCAACACCTTTTTCTGGATTGGGGCAATTTTGCTAATTCTCGGACTCTATGGTCTTCCCTTTTTGGGCGGAGACCGTGCGATTCGTGACCCCGGTCAAAAGCGAGAAGACGGGCTCTTCGTCTACTACCTACTCGGCGGCGTTGCGATGCTCGCGAATGGGTGGTTGAGCCACCGTCAGACGGTGCTCGCTTTCGAGGAAGAGGTCGGTTCTGGCACTCAGCAGACCGTCAAGCTCGAAACGGACGAAGCAGCGCAGTAAGTAAGACTGCACGGCTGTCGGATCAGGCAAGAGTCAGCGAAACAAGTGGATTAATATGGTCAAGTGTTCCTGTGGAAAAACGTTAGATAAGCTCCCCGTTTGGATGGAGTCCATCAAGGTCGAGTTCATCTGCAACAACTGCCCCAATCGGCAGACGAAGAACATCGCGTTCATCACCCTCGAACCAGCTTCGAAGGCCGTTGAAGGCGCTGAGGATGAGGTTCCGGAAGAGCTCGAAGAAGATCTCGACGCCGACCTTTAGTCTCGACCTAGAGCCCGTGCCTCAATGCAGCACCTCGCGATCTACCCCGGCACTTTTGATCCGCCAACACTCGGGCATCTCGATGTCGCCGAGCGTGCTGCTCGTCTCTTCGACAAGATCATCATCGCCGTTGGCGTAAATTCTTCAAAGTCACCGCTTTTGACTCTAGATGAGCGGCTCAAGGCTCTGACCGATGCGACCGCCCACCTACCGAACATCTCAGTCGCTTCGTTTTCTGGCCTTCTGGTGAAGTACACCAAGGACATGGGGGCTCGGTCTATTGTTCGTGGCCTCCGAGCAACCCAAGACTTTGAATACGAGTTCCAGATTGCACTCGCAAACCGAAGGCTCGATCCCGAGATCGACACGGTGTTTCTCATGACCAAGTGGGAGCACAGCTACCTCAGTAGCTCCATCGTTAGAGAGGTCGCCGTCCTGGGCGGAAACTACACGGAGATGGTTCCCCCGGAAGTTGTGCCCATCATGGAGCTCGCCATCCAACGCCGCCAGTCCCAGGCTTAGTGCTGGGCTTGGATGCCGGGGCTCATCATCGCCATCATGTTCCAGATCGCTTGATGGGTTTCATTGAAGTTCGGGTATTCACCACCCACCGAATAGCTGTCTAGCCGGTTGACGCCACGAAGCTTTGCGGCCATATCTGTGCTCTCGATGCGGTTGAATTCGATCTTCGTGAGACAAGGTTCTTCAAACTTGGTCGGCTTAATCGACGATCGATTTCGGACAGCAGCTTCTGTCTGGGCTTCGATGAGCGGGCCTGTTTCACTGGGGTGGAGCAGATTTGCCATGTATCGCCCATAACCCGTCTTGACCGTCGCGGTGCCGATACCTGGAATAAGTTCTCGGGCCTCAAGACATCCTGCGAAGTCTGAACTGATCATCACGACGGGGACCCCGTACATCCCTGCAATGCCCGCGCTCATCGCGATTTCGCCAATCTCTCTGTGATTCAGATAGACCCTGTGTTCTCCCCCAGTCAGGGTGTGCTCCATTACGCCACCAATCGTGCCTGCCATTGCGTGGTATCCAACAAGGATCGCAGCGTCAAAGGTCTCGTCGATGCCAACCATCATTCCATCAGTGCCCGCACCGTGACCGCTTATCAGCTGCGTCCCTGGTTCGAGGTCGGCGACGAGTAGATTCTTGCTATTCCCGTGCGAATCTTTGACCACAACTGTGGTTGCCCCCGCCGCGCGAGCGCCGCGAATTGCGGCATTCACGTCGTGAGTCATCATTCTGCGCGCGAATTGATAGTCATATGAATTGCCGTCTGGCCGGCTGCACTGCGACCAAGAAACGATGCCGGTGATTCCTTCAATATCGGCGGAAATATAGACCTTCATTCCCTTATGGTACTCGCTGAAACTATTGCACGACAGTTTTCAGATGTGGCATGACCCCAAGAATATTCATTCGTATCCCGGTTACTCGCGGGCTGATGAGCTCAGCATCTCGGCCAAAGTAGAGGGGAATTCGGACGGCTTTATCGACGAGGAGATTCTCTGCTTTTTCGTAGAGCGCTTTACGCTTAGCCGGATCGAGAGAGCTATCTGCTTCCCGGCAGATCTGATCAAAAGCTGGGTCAGAGAACCCGTCGTGATTGAGCTTTGAGTCAGACGTGAAGAGGAAGCTGATGAAATTCTGCGGGTCGGCATAGTCTGCAAACCAGGAGCCCATGTACATACTCAGTTCGTCTTTGTTGCGGGCCGTAAGGAGGGTCCCCCACTGTAACATCTGCGGCTTAATCGCGATGCCGAGGTTTGTGCGTAGCTGACTCTCGATCGCCTCGACCGCGATTCGCGTATCTGGAGCTTGTTCTCGGTACGAGATGGAGATCTCGGGGAAGCCTTTCCCTTCTGGATACCCTGCTTCCGCAAGCAACTTTCTTGCCTGTGCAGGATCATACGGGATCCCCGCGTATTCGGGTCGGTAGCCCATCACGCCGGGGGAGATCAGACCTCGAGCAACGGGGAGGTCGTCAAGCAGTTCAGTGGCGATCTTCTTGCGATCGATCGCCATCGCGAGTGCGCGACGGACCAGTTCATTCCTGAGCACGGGCACTTTCCCCTGGTTCAGACCGAGGTAGAAAACGGCGGGACGATCAATGAAGTGAATCTGTGTCGAAAGCGTTGTGTCCTTCCGAATTCCAGCGAGGTCTTGTCGTTGCAAAACCAACGTATCGAGTTGTCCACCTCGATACTTATTCAACCGGGTCGCGGCATCTAGGATGATCGGGCGCTCGATCGTATCTAACTTTGCTTGGCCAAGGTAATAATCTGTGAATCGCTTGAGCGAGGCTAACTGAGTAGGCACGAGCCGATCAAAAACGAATGGGCCGGTTCCAACGGCTTGTTCCTTGGATGTGAGCGGCTTGGCTCCAATCGCTTCTTTGCAAAGGATTGAGGCGCAGGGGTAGGTCAGTTTGCCGAGGAAATACGCACGAGCCTTGTCGAGCTTAAACTCGACATGCGAACTATCAATGACTCGAATTCCGGAAATCGACTGTGCGTCACCCTTGCCAAACTCCTTAACACCGACGATATCCGACAGATAGTCCTTCGCTGTCGGCGACGCCAGTTCTTTGCTGCAAGCCCTCTCTAGACTCCACTTGACATCTTCAGCGCTTACCTTTCGGCCATTGTGAAACTTGGCGAGGGGACGCAGCGTGAATTCCCAGGTTGTGCCATCTTGGGAGACCTTCCAAGATTCTGCAAGTTGTCCGACGAGTTCGTTCTTTTCACTGTAAGACACCAAGCATTCGAACACGTTGACAAGCAGGTCCATCGTATCGACATCCTGCACCTTGGCGGGATCGAGAGTCGTGAGATCTGTGCCCATCGCATATCTCAGCGTGCCCTTCGCTCCATCTTTTGCCTTGAAACCTGGGCTTCCACAACCGGCCAACCCAACGGCGGCGGCGACGATAACAATTGCCAATCTCACGGTGAAAGAGCTTATCACGTCGAATCGGGAAGAGGTTTGCAGGTAAATCTTCAGCTATGCAAGTTGCCGCCCAGATGTACACCCTTCGAGATTTCACCAAGACCCGCGAAGGGTTCGTTGATGCGCTCGAAAAGGTTGCCCAAATCGGCTACCCTGCGGTCCAGTTATCAGCGGTCGGGTGTATGGAGGGAGAAAGCCCAGAGGTCTCAGCGGCTGATGCCAAAGCCATCCTTGACCAGTTCGGCCTGGCATGTTGTGCTACTCACCGGTCGATTGATCGCCTCGTGAATCACACCGATGCAGAGATCAAATTTCATCGAACATTAGGCTGCACCTACACTGCCATCGGTGGCGCCTGGGGATACCCGAACACTGCAGAGGGCTACCGAAAGCTTATCGCCGACCTTACGCCCGCTGTGCAAGCGCTGAAGTCGGCGGGGATCACGTTCGGATATCACAATCACTCTCACGAGTTCATTCGAGCAACCCCAACTCATAGCTGCTTAGACATCTTGATCGAAGAAGGTGGGCCAGACTGGCAGTTTGAGGTCGATACCTATTGGGTTCAAAACGCGGGAGTTGATCCTGCTGGTTTCCTTGCCGCTCTCGCGGGGCGACTCGATGCAGTGCACCTAAAGGATCGGGAAGTTGTTGAGAAAGACGGTGCGGTCATGGCACCGGTTGGAGAAGGCAACCTAGACTGGGAAGGGATTTTGCAGGCCTGCCAAGGCAGCGGTACAAAGTGGCTGATCGTCGAGCAGGACGTGTGTCGCCGTGACCCGTTTGACTGCCTGAAGTCGAGCTTTGAATACCTGACTGGATTGCTCTCCTAGTGGTCCACGGAATTGAGACTGCCCGAATGAGGTTGCGAGATTTCACGCCCGCAGACGCCGAGTTTTTGGTGATGCTCGACGAGCCTCCTGAAGTGCGAAGATACGTGCTCCAGCCCGATCCAACCACAATCGAAGGAGCGAACCGATTCATAGAACGAGTCGCACTGATCCGAGAGGCAGATCCACGATTCGGATTTTGGATCGTTGAACAAAAGGATTCGGGAACCCCGATGGGTTGGGTTCATTTTAGAGATTCCCGCTTTTTGCCCGGAATACCAGAACTGGGCTATCGGTTTCATCCGTCTTTCTGGGGACAGGGCCACGCGACGGAAGCATCTATTGCTGTACTCATGGATTCATTTCGCGATGACACCCTTAGTGAAGCGATTGCAGTCGCGCTGCCGGGTAATGTTGCATCAGTGCGGATCATGTTGAAGTTAGGTATGCAGTTCCGACAAGAAATCATGTATCTAGACCAGCACGCCTTAGCGGTGTACGGCATCACTCGAGAAAGTTGGTTGACGAGTGAAGGCACTTCGCCAAAGTAGGTAGTCGCATGGAACGATCCCCAGACTTATTCCTTCATTCCGAAGGAGTGCTGCACACGGCATGGATTGGAGTCGATTCCGTTTCGGGCCAAATTGGTCCGATCAGAACCCCTTCGGTCCAGATCGCGGTGACCGAACTAGCCAGTTGGATTGCTGATTCGCCAAGAAACCGCAGAGGGTGTCTTTTTACACTCAGTTCGGAACCGGAGGAGCAAGTTCTCAATTCCGCCTTTCAGACCGCACTTGGCTGGATTCTCCCAGGTCAGCTTGCGATAGATTCGGTCACTCGCGAACTGACTCGTGAGGTGATTGAGCCACAGGTTCAGTACACCGAGATCGGATTGCTCCCGATTCGGGAAGGATTCTCGAAGCGGATCTATGTTCTTCACCATCGACCTGAGCTCAGACATTCGTCTGGTCACGAGAATCGAACTAAGCTCTCCCCGGCGTTTGTGGGGCGAGAGTCGGAACTTCGGGAGATTCGAAACGCGCTCCTTACGAGTCGCTTCGTAACGATCGTTGGTGGCCCAGGAATGGGTGTCTCTCGGCTCTTGAGCCGGGCAGAGCTAGAGCTGTGGGATGATTTCAAGGATGGAGTGATCCGCCTCGACCCAAACACCCTTCCGGGTCAAAAGCCGATTGAACTCGCGATCGCCCAGCAACTCGATCTCCCTTGGAATCTTGAGACCGATGACGCGAGAAAGATCGCAGTCAAACTTCGACAACGTTCACTTTTGTTCGTCGTGGATGACCTAGACGACCGCCGCTCGGAGCTTCTCAGCTTCTTCTCCGGGTTCCTAGACATCGCAATTCAGTGTGCAGTAATCGCATCTGGTCCGGTCTGGACGGCGCCTTCGGAGTACGTCGTACGGCTGCGAGGTTTGAAAATCGCTAGCCCAGGTTCAAGCCTTGACGAAATCAGGCAGTCCGATGCAATCGCACTTCTCATTGAAAATTCTGAGGGCCTCATTAGCGACAAGTCTCTCAAGGAGAAAGACGCGAGGACGCTTCAGCGAATCGCGATCCAGCTTGACGGCAATCCGCTCGCCCTTCTGTGCGCAGCGAAACTTCTCAAGCTGTTTGGACCAACGAGTCTTCTTAATCGGCTAGAAGATAGGTTCGATATCTTGCGAACCGAGTTCACGGGTGCGATGCTGTCGCGCTTCGACAATCGTTTTTCACGTCTCTCGGAAGGTGCACAAAAACTCTTGGCCCAGATCTCGATGTTCGAAGGTGCGATTTCGCTTCGATCGATCAAGGAAGTTTTGGATGACGACTGGAGTGATGAACGCACTCTTCTCGTCGCACTTCAAGAGCTCCTCGACTTCGGTTGGTGTCTGCCCATCGACGTGGAACTGGATGAGCGGCTCTTTGTGTTGCCAGCGAATCATCGACTGTTTGGACTTCTCCGAACGACGAAGGTCGAGCAGGAGCGGCTCGCGATCGCGCACTTTCATTGGCTTCAGAACAACATTGCCAAGCTGGTAGCAAGAGTTGGAGATCGAACCGACGAGGATGAATTTGAATATCTCGAGGCAATTTACGGCGAGATTCGGAGCTTGTTGAGGCAACTATTCAGGAGTGGCTCAACACTTGCCGAAGCGGGGGACGTCATCATTCAGCTCTACCGATTCTGGTTCTTCCGGTCGTACCTTGATGAGGGACGCGAGTGGACAACGAGGTTTCTGGACGACAAGCGGTCCAGAGATTTGGCCTCACTTCCCCGTATTCACCTGCTCGCGAGCTATCTGGCGCTATTTAGTGGTGACCGAAAGACTGCGATCAACCATGCCGTGATTGCCTTGCGGACAGCACGCTCTTCCGCGGATAAGCTGGTGCTCTGCAAGTCGGTCGGTGCACTGAGCCAGTCAGTTCTGCAGAGCAAACCGCACCTTGCGTGGAGACTAGCGCTTCGTGCCGTGAAGCTGGCCAGAGAGCTAGACGATGTGCCGCACCTATATACTCAGATCGGCAATGCCCTCGCCATCCTTCCTATCGCTGAGCCGATGGAAGTTGCCGACAAACTCTTCACCTCTGCCGTCCAACTTGAGACTAGCCATCAAGATCCCTTTGCCGCGACGAACTTGCGCAATAACATGGCCGAAGTCTGTTTAGAACGTTCGCATTTTGGGAGAGCAAGACACTTTGCCTTAGTCGCGATCGAAAGAGCAAATGCCCTCCAGCTCAATTCCTATCTCCCGATGTACCTTCGAACTTTAGCGGCCTGTTTCATCGAGACGAATCCGGCGTTTGCTGCCCAAATGCTCGGAGCATCGACTCAACTTGCAATTCATGCTCAGCAGGAAGGTTCGACCAAGGAGCAACAAGCACGAGATGCACTTCGCAACCGCATCGGTTCGCACCTCAGGCCCGAGGTGATTCGATCGGAGGAACTCATCGGTTCAATTTCGGATCCGTCAAGCCTCGTCGAAACCGCCAGATCCCTCGACCTGCCGAGCTGACTGTATACTTGAGAGGTGGGCCAAGCCACCCCGAGACTCCCGATTCTCATGTATCACCACGTCGAGTCGGTGAATCCAAACTCAACCATCCAGGGTCACTACGTCTCACCACAACTCTTTCGTCGCCAGATGAAAGTGATGAAGGCAACCGGATGGAAGGCAGTCCGACTCACTGATGCGATTGCCCTCTGGGAAAGTGGCAAGCCGGTTGAGCCGAAGTCATTTGTGATCACTTTTGACGACGGATATCTCAACTTTCATGCAAATGCCATGCCCATCCTTTCTGAGTTGGGCTTCCCCTCAACTGTGTTCCTCGTGAGCGAGTGCGTGGGAAAGATCAACGAGTGGAACCGCGAGAAGCACGACGTTACCGAATCCTTAATGGGCGTTGACCAAATCCGCGAAGCGATGAAGCATGGAGTTGAGTTTGGCTCGCACACGCTCACGCACAAGAACCTTGAAACGGCATCGCCTGTGCTCGCTCGCGACGAGATCTACCGATCCAAGGACGTGCTAGAACAGATGCTCGGTTCCAAGGTCACCGCTTTTTGTTACCCCTACGGCGCCTTCCGGGAAGAGACCCGGAGCATGGTCGAGGATGCCGGATATCAGTCCGCGTGTTCGACGATGAAAGGCTTCAACGATTCGAGCACAGATCGGTTTTTGCTTAAACGCCTCAATATTCGCCGGGATACTTCGGTTCCAATTCTTCTCTACAAGCTGTGGCGAGGGCAACGGTTTGACCGCTAATCGCCCACTGCGAATCCTGCACGTAACTTCGGTCGGCAAGACGGCTTACGGCGTCGCCACCTACGTTCTGAATCTCGCACGGGCACAACAAGACGCCGGCCACGACGTTCACTTCACCACGTGGGAAGATCGGCCGTTTACGCAAGAGCTACGAGACCTCGGCCACTCAGTCCACCCCATCCTTGTTCGGGCGAAATATGACCATCGGGCTGTGAAGCAACTCGCGAGCATCGCTGAATCCCTCAACATCGACGTGATGCATGCTCATCTCTCGACGAGCTGCATCATTGCCGCCTTCGCAGGGCGACGCGCTAAGGTTCCATCGTTCGGTCACATTCACGGCCTGAGCAGTAAGTGGTCCTTCATTTTCAACACCCAGGTCATCGCAAGCGCAGAGGCGGCCCGGCAGCATCTCATACGGCAGGGCATGCGTGCCGAAAAAGTTTCGACGGCGTTGAACGGACTTCGTCCGCTCTCGAACCTTCCATCTCCGGAGACCGCAAGATCGGACCTCGGGCTTAGCGAATGTTTTCCGATCTACAGTTCTTCCTGCCGACTCACCAAGCTGAAAGGGATCGATGCGGCGATCCAGGCAACGGCGCGACTGAAATCTCAGTTCCCAAACATCCGTTATCTAGCCTGCGGAGATGGGAGCGAACTCGAAGAAATGAAAGCTCTTGCCCGCGAACTTGGCGTTGACGAGAACGTCATCTTCCCGGGTTACATCCCCGAATCTCAACTCCACCAGGTGCTTCGAGCATCGCACTTCTACGTCTTTCCGTCGCTAAAGGAGACGATTCCGATGGCGATTCTAGAAGCAATGAGCGCAGAGTTGCCGGTGATCTCGACCACCGTCGGCGGTGTTCCTGAACTCGTCAAACCTGAAACGGGAGTTCTCGTGCCGCCCTCCGATGTTGATTCCCTTACGCAGGCGATTCAGACAATGGCGCTCGACAGTTCAGGACGCGGGAGAATGGGTGCGGCGGGTCGAAAACTACAGGTCGAAGAATTTTCTGATGCCCAGATGGCGCAACGTATCGATTCAATCTATCGCTCAAAGATACGCGCTTGATTTATCCATAAATCAAATATGCTGTAGTTAATCATGCTCACACTTTTGCTCACCGTCGGCAGCGCTGGCGTTCAGGTGGCCAAGGTCTCGCTCGACCTCTCGGCAACGCATCCGATTTCTCCGTACATCTACGGCGCGAACTATCCCGATTGGAACCTGGAGAAGACACCGTTCACGCTCTCCCGCCAGGGTGGAAACCGGATGACCGCTTACAACTGGGAAACCAACGCGAGCAACGCCGGTAATGACTACCGCCATCAGAACGATGGCTTTCTTGGCACTAGCAACGAGCCCGGATGGACGGTGATGAATCACGTCCGTCCGGCGATGGCACACAACGCGGTCGCGATTGTCACGGTTCCAACCGCCGGCTATGTTTCAGCTGACAAGGGACCCGACAACGACGTTAATCGAACACCGAACTACCTCAACACCCGATTCTTCCGATCCTACGCGAACAAGCCAGGCGGAAGATATGACTCGACCCCAAAAACAAACGACCGAGCCGTTTACCAAGACGAGTTCGTGTGGTGGCTGGAACGAAATCGTCCGAAGAATGCTCCCGTCTGGTATAGCCTCGACAACGAGCCCGACATTTGGGCGAGCACGCACGCTCGGATTGTCCAGAAGGCTCCCGGCTATGCCGACATTGTCGCCAACAACATTGAATTCGGATCGGCGATCAAGAGAGTTTCGCCTCGGGCTCTGATATTTGGTCCAGCCAGCTACGGCTGGGCGGGTTATCGAACCTTCCAAGGCGCCAAGGATGCCAACGGCCGCGACTTCCTTGACTTCTACCTCGCGGAGATGGCGAAGGCAGAGAGAAAGAGCGGCAAGCGGATTCTAGATGTTCTCGACTTGCACTGGTATCCCGAGGCTCGGGGTGGTGGTGAGCGCATTTGTGAGACCAAGAAGGACAGCGACCCAGCCGTCCGGGCAGCGCGCGTACAAGCTTCTCGCTCACTCTGGGACACCACTTATGTCGAGGACAGCTGGATTGCAAACTCGCTTGGGAAAAAGCCGATCTACTTGATCCCGCGAACGATGGCGCAGATCAAAAAGAACTACCCTGGCACGAAGCTCTCGTTCACTGAATACAACTACGGTGGCGCGAACGACCCTACGGGCCTC
>JBBRHU010000011.1:0-20504 GCA_038222255.1 Fimbriimonadales bacterium
GTGTATAAATGCTTTCCAGTGACAAACTCCGCGGCATCAACTTTGGCGATGGATTTGCCCATCACCGTCCACTTTTCCGGGGGAGTGAGGGCGATGTCAGCGGAAATGGTTTTGTCGAGTGACTGCCCCTTCGCTAGCTCCGCATAAGTCATCGGTTGAGTTGAACCGAACACCTTTCCATCGCGGGCTTCTAACGCATTCCGACTCTTTCCTGATTTCTCTGCAGCGATGTCGAGCAGCGCTTCGCGTGCGGCAGCGGCGGCCTTTCGAATCTGAGGAAGCATCCTCGGCGTCGTGAGGCTCCCAAAGGTTCCCATGTCGAACGGCGTCAAGTCGGTGTCTCCCATCACCACCGTGATCGCGCTAGGAGCAACTCTGAGCTCCTCGGCGGCGGCTTGGGCGATGGACGTCCGCGCATTTTGTCCGACTTCAACCTTGCCCGTGAAAACGGTGATCGCGCCAGTTTCGCTGATGTGAATCCAAGCGCTGATTTGTTGTGAAATCGCTTGTCCTCCACCACGTTGCGCCATCGCGGCGGGAATCGACTCAGGCGAGAGGGCGAGTACAAGGATGCCCCCACCGAGTGCTTTTAGTAAATTTCGACGAGTAATCATTTCGCCGCCCTTCGGATAGCTGCAACCATGCGAGGATAGCCGCCGCATCGGCAGATGTTCCCATTCATACGCGCGACAATTTCGGCGTCGGAGGGATGTGGATTCTTGTTGAGCAACGCACGAGCCGCCATGATCATGCCCGGCACGCAGTACCCACACTGCATCGCGCCTTCGTCAATAAACGCCTGCTGGAGTGGATCGAGCTTGCTGTCCTTCTGCAGTCCCTCAATCGTGGTGACAGCCTTCCCCTTCGCATCGCCAAGGGTCGTCACGCATGAGTGAACGCTATCGCCATCCAAGATCACAGTGCAAGCCCCGCACATAGACTCCCCGCATCCATACTTCGTCCCCGTCAACCCAAGATCTTCGCGCAAGATCTCCAGCAGACTTGTTTCTGGATCAGCAGAAACGGGTCGCGATACACCGTTGACAACGAGGTCAATATCCATGGCTCTGCCTGAAGATTACCTATGCAACCGTGTTGCCAATCCTGCCGCGACGCGGCTGGCGTTGCCACGAAATTATTCTGCAACGAAGCCAATGGCTGTCGCAGGACGGAATTGGAAGTGCTACCTGAGGGCGGCATGCCACCCTGCGAGTCGCTGAGACTGAAGTGTTTGGTGGAGGTTAGTGGACGCTCTTGGAACTGTCGGAACAATGTCATTCAGTAGAATTTCACGACCTTTGATGCTCCGCAGAGAATTGCCACAACGCTTTATCCAGCGTGCGCATATCGACCTTCCAAGTAACGGCGATTCCGCGCACAAGACCGACATAACCTTCCCAAAAATCTAGCGAATAAGCCGCGGGCATCTCGATGCCGAGGCTCCATAGCGCCCTAAAATCAAGGATGGGAAACGGATCCTGATGGAACCAATGCAGCAACGTCGAAGCCACTGGCATACCGACTCCAAGCAGCGCCTGTGGAATATGGACAGCCAATTGGACAGAACGCGTCTCCAGTGCCAGTCTTGTGACCTCGCGAACCGTTTCACCTGAGTTTCGAGCGATCCTTGAGCGGATGCGGGGTGACTTCCAATCCCCGACCACGACCAGTTCCTCCTTTGTGAGAAAACCACGTTCTCTGATCTTGGAGACTAAGGCTATCACGCCGTCCTCCGAGCCGTAGCTGTATCGGCTAGCGTATGCGGGCAGGGCATCTACGGTTAAGCGAAGATTGGGGACAAGTTTCATCGATTCTGCTCACCAAGATCTCTATCACGCCTGAAGCAGACGAGCTGATGACCTAAGTCTATACGATCAACCTTCCAGCCCGACATCATCCACCTCGCCTGAGGATCTCCCGCGTGGTTTGCCCACCACTCGCGATGGACGCGGGCTGAGCGAGGAAGTGCGCCAGTGATTGCCTCAAATTCGGTAAACCCCATAGAGAGGCTGGGATCATTCTGATTTCCCAGAAAATCTGCCAAGGCTTGGTAATTCGGGCGCATTCGAGCCGTGAGAACTTGGACGATCGGCTTTGGCCAAGAAGGGCCTCCGTTGGGAGGCACAGTGCCCGAAGTCGCCTGGACTGCAAGCCACCGGAACCTACCATAGCGAGAATCAGGAAAGTGCGAGTAATCCGCCCATCTGAGCTCGTATCTGCCGTCCAGTTGAATGGGGCGTTCGTGCGCCTTGCTTGTCCCGCCCACGTGAGATGCAGACGCCAACTTTCCGGAAACTGCTCGGCCTTCCTCCAGGCCAAACGCTTCATCGACCCGATTCCCAGCGGCTCTCGACTCCCAATACTTCGGTTGGTTTGTCAAGACGACGGCGTAGGCTTCATCGGCAAGGTCTGATGCAAGCACGTGTTCAAGCCTCTGAACATCCTTCAGGAAGTCATATCGACTAATGTCGTGGGCAACAGCGTCGATGAGGTTGAACTCCTCGCGTTTCACCGTAGCTGCCAGCGGAGCCTTGAAGTACTTCAACTCGATGGCAATCCTGCGACCGGCGGATCGAAAAAGCAGATCGAGTTTGTAGGTTCGCGAGCCGGTCTTTTGGGGAATCTCTCGGCGAACTTCCACATCTGGATTGGCCATCTTGATCTGCCACCCCAGCGCAAACTGGAAGTCCGCCTCAGAATGGAAGCAAGGACGGACTTTGCAAAGCGACTCGATGGCGAGATAGAACTCCTGGTTCATGCCTCATTATCGCGCCCCAGCATGGTAACAATGCTTGTCGAGCCTTGAGTAGCTGGCTTGGCGAGCGCGCCAGCGGATAGACTCTGACCCATGACGATTTGGCAGGTTGCCGCAGGGAGCGATCAGCGCGATTATGTAGACGAGTTCTTGAATCGCGGGCTCGCGTTTGTAGGCGGGCAACGTCAAATTGCTTTCCTGGAGATGGTACGGCCAGGTGATCTTCTGGTCCTAAAACGAGGTGTCTCGAAGGTAGAGGCTATCGGTGAGGTCGTTGTTCGCGGTGCGAGTCACGGAGGTCGGGGAGACAAGCATTGGCTCAGGGATTTCGATGGTTGGGATTTGGAGGCCTACGTCTATGTTGATTGGAAGCGACCGATCGAAGACGTGCCCGCGGGCGGATTGACCAGAGGAACGATTGCTCGCATCCACAACGCTCCCCTACATAAAGCTGTTATGACTGCATTTGAGGTCGGGCGACCAGTTGAATCGACGATTTTGGAGCCGGAACCGACGGCCAATATCCAAGACGAGCAGATCCTTTCATCCCTGATAACCCACGGTATGTCACCAAGACTTGCCGAAGAACTAACGGCAGCATTCGCCCGCATCCGACTCCTTGCCCGGTACTACCGCGACGAATGCAAATGGCAAGACGTGCTGGAGCACGAGACGCGGACATTCCTGGTGGTTCCACTTCTCCAAGCCCTTGGATGGGCTGAACAGCAAATGAAGATCGAGCTAGCAGTACCGAAAGGCCGCATTGACCTCGCATGCTTCCATCGACCGTATCGCAGGAACGAGGACGGGCACGCAAATGACAGCGACTGCGAGCTCATCGTTGAGACGAAGGGTTTTGCACAAGGATTAAACCTTGCCCCGGACCAAGTCAAACGTTATGCGGAGTTTTATCCATCAACTCGCGCGGTGGTTGTCACCAACGGTTACTGCTATAAGGTGTACTCCAGGATCGACTGTGCGATCGCTGGAGTTGCTACCTCGTACTTGAACTTGCTAGACCCACGGAACCGCTATCCGCTTGATCCTGTCAACACGGCGGGCTGCCTTGAAGTCCTGAAGGAACTACTGCCCACTTGAGTTCCCTAGGGCTTGTACAGCCTGTGTGCCTACGTAAGCTTTAGGACTTTAGCTAGTGGTTGCTGACGTGAGTAACGGTGGCAACCCCTTCGGCTGGTTTGAGATGTGCCAGCTGGTCGTTGAAGAATGGGTCAGGGCCAAATTTATTCCGGAAAGCCAGTAGGTGCTGACCTCAGAAATACGGCCGATTGAGTCTCAAATCACCCGTGTATCGGGCGAAGAATCGCTCCTCAATGAGAAGGCTGTTGAAATTCTTGAACTCGCCAAACCTACTCACCTTTGAATATGATGCGCTGGTCCAGCCGAAGAACCGCAAATCGTTTTGGCAATGCTCTCCAACAACAAATTCGAAGGCAAACCCGGACGCAGACCAGGATGTGCCCTTAGTTTTGATGCTAGATAAGGCAAACGTGGCAAGACAGCGACCCGAAAATGAGAAATCTGGGCTCTAGATCATTAATGGGGGCAGGCAACCTCTTTTTCTGGCACAACTTCCTTGAGGTGAAAGATTGTGTTGAGTTCAGAGGCTTTGGTGGGCCTGCCCGGTTTAGAGGTTACCGACATTCGTTACTCGGATGGTTTGGTTTGCATTTCGGTTCGTTCTGTAGGTGAGTGTCGCTGTCCCTTTTGTGGGAGCAAGGACCTTCGGAATCGCGCTCGCAGAGTTCGGCATGTACGTCACGAGAGCTACGGGGAGCGATGGTGTGTGCTTAAGCTGGAGTCACGCAAGTGGCGGTGTCGGAGTTGTGAGAAGACGTTCTGGCAGCGTTTTCCCGGGATCTTGCCGAGGAAGCGTTCGACTGAGCCCTTTCGCCGCTTTGTCGCGAATCAGCACCGAGACGGGATCAACAGGCAACGCTTGAGCCTTCGAGAGCACATCGGCAGCGCTACGGTTGAGCGCTGGTTCCGCGACTGCTTGGGTCGGCTACTATCCGAGCGCAAGGGGACTCCCTGTCCCCAGGTGCTCGGCATCGACGAGCATTTCTTTTCTCGAAAGGAAGGCTTTGCAACCACCTTCTGCGACCTTGCGGGGAACAAGATCTACGATGTTGTTCTCGGTCGTAGCGAGGCATCGCTTGAAGGCTACTTTGCCCGCCTGCGGGGGAAGGAGCAGGTCAATGTGATCTGCATGGATCTCTCGACCACATACCGTGCACTGGCAAAGAAGCACTTTCCGAACGCGAAGATCGTTGCAGATCGCTTTCATGTGATTCGGCTGGTGAACCATCACTTTCTCACCTGCTGGAAGCAGATCGATCCCGTAGGAGGAAGAAATCGGGGACTGCTCAGCCTGATGCGCAGGCACCAGCGCAACCTGAAGTCTCCAGAGCAAGCTGAGCGGCTCTTTGCCTATCTCGCCGAGAATCCCGCTCTTGAAGTCATCTACGCCTTCAAACAGGATCTGTGTGAACTCTTGCTCCACAAGCACTGCAACGTCTACAAGTGCAAGATTCTGGCGAGGAAACTCCTCGAAGCCATTGATGAGCTCCTCGATTCCAAATTCCCACCCCTGGTCACCCTTGGAGAAACTCTTCGAGCATGGCAAGAGGAAATCGCAACCATGTGGAGGTTTACAAAGAACAACGGAATCACAGAAGGCTTCCACAACAAGATGGAAACCATCTCAAGACAAGCGTATGGATTCCGAAACTTCGAGAACTACCGACTCAGAGTGAGGGTATTGTGCTCATGAAGCTGGAAGTAAAGGGGGTGCCCCCAAGAATGGCGTAGAGCCGAAATCTGGTGATTGGTGGAGATTCATGGACGCGTTTCGCAACAAATTGAGCTTTGAGTGTTCCTGAATCTATTTAGATGGTGACAAGCTTTGATAATACTTACTTGGCTTGACCGAGTCGAAACGACGTCCCCATATTCAAGGGAGAAATGCGAGACTCGCCTGCGAACATGAGTAGGCGCTAAAGTGATGTCACGCACATGCTTAGTATCAACGTCTGCTCTCGGAAAATCGTAGACGTGCATTCGATCAAAGGTGTGACTTTGACCAGCCCCCTTTAAACTATCCACCCCTGGAATAGAAGATCCGTCTTTGGCAAGAAGGAGAAGACATGACAAAGGGAACGAGGTATTTGCCGGATCCGATCCTAGCGGTTTTGAAGGAGATCGAGGCGGGCGCGAGCATCTCCTTGGTAGCGAGGAGCAACGGCATCAGCGTCCCGATGATCTATGCTTGGCGCGGGAAGTTACACATGCGTGACAAAGCGCGATCTGGCTCTGATGAAGTCTCTGGAGGAGGAGAACAGGCGGCTCAAGCATCTGGTCGCCGAGCTCGGCTAGGATAATGCAGCCTGGAAGGAGCCCCTTGGAGCAAGCGCCGCTTCGTTGGCGTCTTGCTGGAACGGGGTTATTCAAGAACGTGTGCTTGCTGCATCATCTGCTTATCGCGGCCAGTGAGCCGCTTCGTGCCAAAAGAGCGTAATACAGAGATCAAGGCGGTTCACCGCATCTGGCGTGAAGAAGGACTCGCCATCCGCTGTCGCAAGTGCAGAAAGATCGTGGTTCCCACAACCGAGGGTCCGATTCTGGTTCGGCCTACCCAGGCTTGGTGCCCAGACTTCTGCCACGAGCGACTTCAGAACGGTCGTCACGCCCGAATCTTGGGCGTGTTGGATTGCTTCGCGAGGGAATGCCTCTTGCTCAAAGCAGCTTCTATGTTTCCAACGTTTGTGGTGGAAAAGGAACTCGAATGTCTGTACCTGATGCATAGAAAACAAGAGGCAATCGTGTCTGACAACGGTCCCGAGTTTCAGGCAATGACACTCCCAGAGGGGGTATCCAACCGCTTCATAGAGCCCGGCTCTCCCTGGCAAAATGGACACATCGAAAGCTTCTTCGGCAAACTCAGAGACGAACTCCTCAACATGGAAATCTGCTGCACAGGCCGAGACCTGAAAGACCACTACAGCAAGCGGCGGCAACACTCCACACTCGGAAACTTAACGCCCGCAAAATAAAAAGAGATGATCGAGAACAAAATGGAGGACCTGACTCTAACACCGTAGGTGGGTCAACAACTGGGGACCGGTCAGGGCTATCATGCCATTATCGGTTCAAAGTGTCCCGCTCACAAGCACGATAAACTAGCCGTAGGAAACGTCCAGGTTGTACGGTGGTAGTCCCAGAAGCCGTTTGTAAATGAGTGTTCGGACCACCGAACAGAAGTGAGATTATGCCCCGGCATACGATGCGATCAAACCTTGGATATTGCTCATAAGAGTGATGCCGGTATCAGGCAATAACAGATACGTCCACGGCTTTCCTCCATGATCAGCTTCGTGCTGGCTGGCATAAGCACACCACTCCTTGGCTGCTTTTGCCTTGGCAAGCACCTCTTCGTCAGTTACCTTGTCATCCTGCTTGACCTCGATCACGAGCTTCGCGTCGTTTGTTTCGACGACGAAGTCGGGCTCGTAGCGCCCGTTCTTGAGATACACCGGGAACTGATTTGGCGCGGGTTTGAACCACTTTTGAACCGAAGTGTCGTTTTCCAAGACAACGGCCAATCGCCGCTCAGCATCTGAATGGAACTGCTGAACCGGATAGAGGCACTTCGCAAAACCGGAGAAATACATCGAGCGAATCTGCGAGGCATTTTCGATGGGTGCTTTGAAGTCCCTGGCCCTCTCCGACTTGGAGCCATCGAAGCTATTCGAGCGTAGGGTCTCAAAGCCCTTGGTAACTCGTGCTTCGTAGCCTACAGACTCTTCCCAATAGTGCTCTTGCATCTGCGCGTGAATGAGCTCGGCAATTGGTCGGTGATGGTGCCGAAGCACGTTCTCGATGTCTTCTGGTCTGGAGAGGTAGGAACTTACTTTGCCAGTCGCCTGTCCGGCGAGTTTGTAGAGCAATTCGGAGTGTTGGTCGTAGTCAACGTCCGGGAAATCCATCAAGACTCGCACGATGTAGTCTTCGAGTCGTGGCTCCAAATTGCCACTGTTCGAGCCTTGCATCTTGCGGCGGTTGCCGTCGACAAGCCCCTCGATCAGGATGTCTCCCGACACGGGCTGGAAGTTGATGGAGGTTGTTTTCAGGTCGAAGTCTCGGAATCCGCAAGTGACTTCTCCTACCGGCGTGATGACGATCTTGGGGATGTCAATGGTTAGCTCGATGAGCTTCTCAACGACACTGTCAACGACTTTCTCAACATCAACGGGGGCTGTCTCAAGGATGCCTTCAAGCACTGGCTGAGTTGCCTTATAGGCCGCCATGGTTTCTTTGACTAAGCGAACCAACTTCGCCTTCTGCTCGGGTTGCTTGAGGTAGGTCGAGCTTGGCAGGGCCTCAAAGTGTCGGACGGCCTCCAGCGTTGCCGTCGCAACTTGCTTTTCCTCTGGTGTAGCAAAGACGAGAGGTTTCTGGATAGGCTTGGCCCCCTCTACGGACGATGCCTCACCGGTAACGGCGGAGAAAATTGCTGGTGTCACCGTGATCGCGACTTTCTTGCCATCCATGACTTCAGGGCGGATGATGTATCCCTTTTTGATAATGGAATTCGGATTCTTCGCCTCGTTGACGATTGCCTCGAACTGATCGTGAGCCACGATATTCAGCTGATCGATTTCCTCGACTCCGGTTCGCTTTCCGTATGGCAAGCGGAGTCCACGGCCAATTGTTTGCTCGGTCAAAATGTCGGACTTTGACGCGCGTAGCGGAACAATCGTATAAAGATTGGTGACGTCCCAACCTTCCCCGAGTTTGTTGACGTGAATAACAATCTCGGTTGCTTCATCGGGCCGCTCGACCCTTAGTAGCCGTTCAAGTGTCTCATCCGCAAGGGCTCCTGATTGTTGGGAGTCCACACGAATTACTTTGCTGGCGTACCGTGCCTCGAAGAATTCTCCCGACTTGATGATTTCTTCGAGCTTCTTGGCGTGTTCGATGTTCTGAGCGACCACCAAGACAAACGGCTTGACTACGGGTTTGTCGTTGTTAAGGCCGTAGACTTCAAGCTTGACCTTAGTTGCCTCATGGATATGAATTCCATCTTCGAGCTTTAGTCGGTCAAGCTGCTCGTCAGTGTAGTCACCAACCTTGAAGTTCTCACGCGTTGCGACGGCTGGTTCCTTGACGTAACCCTTGTTCATTGCCTCGGAAAGCGAGAAGGAATAGATGACATTTTTGAACGCCACGCCTCCCGCGCCGGTGCCCTTTGGGGTTGCAGTAAGTTCAAGCCCCAAGATCGGTTTAAGGTCGTTGATTGCCTTCATCCCTGACTTGGCCCGGTAGCGGTGGGATTCGTCCATCAAGATGACGAGATCATCGAGCGACGCGAGATGGTCGTAATAACCGCCCCCAATGACCTCGCGACCTGCATTG
This sequence comes from Fimbriimonadales bacterium, assembly GCA_038222255.1. GTDB lineage: Bacteria > Armatimonadota > Fimbriimonadia > Fimbriimonadales > Fimbriimonadaceae > Fimbriimonas. Next base: position 9,188 of record JBBRHU010000011.1, read on the forward strand.
CGAATCCGTGACTTCGCACCTTTGCTGACGTCGGTGTTGATCTTGGCGACGTTGAAGACGTTGATAATGACGTCGCCAAAGAGCCGATCAGTCCTTGCTCCTCGGCCATCCTCGAAGTTCTCGCCAGTAACCAGAAGCGGCGGATTGCTTGCAAACTCGCTGATGCCTTGGAAAACGTACTTGGGAGTGTTCGGCGTAAAGTCGGCTTTCAGTTTCTCGTAGATGGTGAGATTCGGTGCGAGCACAAAGAAGTGCCGGATGTCGTATTCCTGTTTCAGGAAAGCAATGAAGGCCCCCATGAGCCTTGTCTTGCCGACTCCTGTGGCGAGAGCAAAAGTGAGTGAAGCGAACTCGCGCTCGAAGTCTTCGACGTGGCTGAATTCGCTTCGAATGACCTTGAGCGTCAAAGCAAGGTCGGGGTGCTTGTGCGGTTGAGCGATCTCCATGACCCGAGCCAGAATCTCCAAAGATTCTCTCTGCGGGTCGCGCAAGCTCATGCGACCTGCCAAGGTGTTCACAATTCGGTTCATAAGCTTGCCTCGGCGTTGAGGTTATCCTGATCGAACAAGGTGCCCGGAATGGAATCTGGGTCAATGCGCCTGAGATTAGACACGAAGCTCGAATAGTCGTCCTGACCCCATTCACATTTACTGAGAACGACCGGCGGGATCTTCTTCAAAGTCAGATTCGGGAAGAGGTCGGGCTTGCCTCTCCACGCACTGCAACAGACTAGCAACGTTCGCTCATCTCCCACGTCCGCGCTCAATGCTGCCATTAACTCCTGCGTGATCGTCTGGGTCGTTACAAAGAGGAAGTCGGTCTCACTGGACTGACCGTGCATCCAATAGTGCTCGCGGCTTGGTGCATAGGTGAACCCGAGGTGCTTGCACATCGCTTCAGCGAGCATTTCGGGATTGTATTCGGGGTTAATAATTTGGTTGCCAAATCGATCTTCCATCAAGAGACTTGGAGCCAAGCATAAGTATCGAAATCCGCCACCACCCTTCCAACCAGTTGATGTTGTGATCCCAGACGAATCGGTGCCGTCTATGACCCTGCCTATTCGAGGCACGATGTGGGTATGACAGTGTTCACCAAGCTCTGCCATGATCCAGCGGCGACCCATCTTGTGTGCTACGGCACCGGTAGTACCACTGCCTCCGAAGGAGTCGAGAACTAAGTCCCCGGGTTCGGAGAACCGCTCCATGAGAAATCCCACCCACGCTTCGGGTTTCTTTCCAGCCCTGAAGTCAGCATCGCCTTCTAGTCTGCAATTCCCAAACGCACCTGCGAAGTCGTAAAAGTTGCCAATCGGTTTTTCAACCTCGGAAGAATCTGCGTAGCTCGAAGGCACACCCTGAAAGTACTTTCCCTTCGTGGCAGTTGCTTTCTTCGGACCAGTAAAATAGCGGTATCCCAATCCATCGTCGCCGATCCCTTCGACTCGATAGAGAACTCCAAGCCCATCTGATGCCACGCGTCCGTCCAAGTAGTCTCGGAAAAATCGCCCGCTAGAATTACCGTCAAGAATCGTTCCCGTGGCCCAAATTTCCTTGAGTCCCTTGAGGCTGGCAACTCCCTTCTTAATGGTGTAATTCTCTGAGCTATAAATTTGCACTTGCTTGCCAGCAAGAATCACTTCATCTGACGGAACCTTGGTTTCGATGTACCAGCAAAATTTGTCCAGCCCCTTTTCTTCAATTTCGGGCATTATTTTGGCCGCGCTTGTTTTCCCGTATATGTGAACTCTCTCAATGACCTTATGAAAGACCATGTCTTGTTTGAGAGTTTTCTCCGGGTAGCGAACTTGCACGTAGAAGGTCGTCAGGTAGTTGGCTCGCCCAAAGATTTCATCCAGGAGAACCTTTAGGTAGTCACCTTCATAATCATCAATTTGAACACATAGGACGCCATCGTGTCGCAGCAGCTTTCTTACTAGTTCAAGGCGATCTTTAAGCATCGTAAGCCAAATGCTGTGTTCGAGAGAATCATCGTAGTGCGGCGAAGCGGCGTCGATGTTGTAAGGAGGGTCTAAATAGGCAAATTGCACTTGCCCAACATAAGAATTTTCAAGTGCCTTTAGAGCTAAGAGATTGTCTCCAAAAATGACTGTGTTGTCATAGGCTGAACCAGCGCCCTCGCCGTTCCACTCCCCAGACTCTTTGAGTCGCCGATACGCCTCGTCCCACATTGTTCCCGGTTGGAGCGGAGCAGCGTGAGATTTGGAATCGTCTGGCAACAAAATCCGGGATTCCAGCTTTGGCCGGGTTTCCTTCCCAACCCACGTCAGTTCGAGTCGCTGGTTCTTACTCATCATCGTCCTCATCGAAATTGAAGTAGGCGGCGATGGCATTGCCTTTATCAGTGAGCCTATAGCTTCGTCTTGCCTCTGGGCTGGCGGTTAGGAGCCCGGCTTCAGTCAGGTTCGTCAAGTACGCGCTCAAGACGCTTGACCTTAGCCTTCCTTTGTTAATTGTCTTCGAGCTTATAAACTTGTCGCCTCGTTCAATAAGGGAAGCGATTATCCTCTTCTGGTCTCGATCCAAGCCTCGGTTCGTAAACGAGATCTCTTTAAGTTGCTCTTCAACAGAAAGCCCTGGCGCAAATTTGCCTAAAAGGTTTTTTTCCTCTTCCGTCAAGTCCTTCGCCTTCGCTGCGACTTGTGCAAGGGTTTCGGGCGGAGTCGGTGATTGTCCTGCACCCAATTCGTGCTCTTTGTACTTGTAGCGTAGGTTGCGGATTAGGAAATCGATGGCCTCTCGATGTCGATAAATGATCGTCATCAGAATGATGAGAAGTACGACGGGCCAGGTCGTCGAGGCCTTGAAATAGTCGAGTAGGGTTGCTTGAGCAGGCACTTTCATTGCCAGAAACGCGGCCCCGAACAGAGCTAACTTATTCCCCAATAATGCTAGCACGACCACTTCGGCGATGAGCAGTCCGCGACTCGCTACAAAGTGAGCTAATTTACCAGCGGACTTCCACGGAGTTATCTCTGTCGGCTCGCTCATTCGCTTGCCCCCATCAAGTAACCCGTCGTGAGCCCTTTCTCCTTAAGCCACTTGCGAACGGCGGCTGCATTGTCGGAAAGGATGCGGTCGATCTCCGAATCCACTGGCGCAGCCCAACCCTGCCAGTCTGTTAGCCGTCGTACAACCTTGGCGATCCGCTCCTTTTGATCTTGCGAGAATTCTCGGTAGAACAGCTTTGCTTTGTCTTCCGAATCGAAGATGTCCAGCTTGCCGGAGATTGCATCCCGAAGGATTTCGCTCCACGCCATCATCGACTTCGACCGGAACATACGCTCCAGGGATACCTGGTTATGATCGTTCTTGGCCGCGTTGGGGTCCCAACGGTGCAAGGCATCCTCATGAAGACAGTTCATCAAGAAGATGAGGTTATCGAACTCAACCTCCCGCCGGTATTCCGCAGAGGTCATGTCAATATCGAGCGCCTCACGGAAGAGGAAGTCAGATAGAAGTGACTTTTCAAGCTGATCGATGGTCAGCGGAGTTTGCTTGCTGCTTCGGTTTTCGACGGAGATCAGCGGTCTGAGTTTGTTGCTAGAATCCTCAAGGACGCCGTTGTAAAGATACGATCTGAGGCGCTTATTCAGGTCGCCGGTGGTGAACTGATTATCCTCTTTGTTTTGGAGCCACCGGAGGAAACGCGCTTCTGTCTTGACGTCATCTTGGCTCTCGTTTCGATAGTCTTCAAAGTCCTTTCCGAATTGTGCTCCGAGCTTCATCACCATGACGGATGAAAAGAACCTCGTCTGAGCGAAGGCGTCATGAGCCGAGATGTTCGTCTGGTTGAGCTGCCGCTTGTCGGCGTCGAGATAGATCTTGCACTCAAATTGCTTGCGTCCTGTAAAGAGGAGCCCCGCGACCTTGTGCTGACCGTCAAAGAGTCGAATCTTCTGCCCATCGACGCGGCCAATGGAAGGCTGAAGCACCGGGTGATTTAGGAAATGGCGGTACAGACCGAACACTTTATCGAAGATGAGGTATCGCGGCTGGAGTCCTAGTTCAGAGTCCGTGTCGTCATCGCTGTCAAGAAGTTCGACTGGCAAGATGGCATAGAAGTATTTCCAGCCAGTTGTCGGGCATGTTTCGACGCGAAAATGCAGTTCTTGCAGGTTATCCGCTGTCAGTGAGACACTGTCTTGAGTTGTGGATACAGACACTTTGCCCCCGAAAGCGCTGATGTCTTTCACTTCTTTCAGATGCCGGAGCAAGTCTCCCAACGTTAGTCGCTGGCCAGTCGCAAAAAATCTCTCGATTCTGAGCTTGGTTCGAAATTCTTCAAGAGTGAGACGCCCTTTTTTGAGATTGGTCTCCTGGCTCATTGGGACAATGTTGTTGAGCTCAGTGTCACCGCCACGAGCGAAGGGCCGGAGGTGGTCGAAATGCAGCGCTTCGACCTCAAGGATGGCGCGACCAGTTACCCAGTCGATTCTGCCGACTCGCTGAATGATGATTTCCTTCTCGTGATCGCTTAGCTGTCGCTTAAGGGTGATTGCCATGGGACTTCGGTTCCAGCAGATATGTTACCACTCATGTTCGTTGTGCTTGGCGACAGGGTTTTGTGTTCACCCCATCACCACTTCGCGCAGTTTCGCGTGCATGAATTTTGAAATCCCGTCTGGGTTGTGCTCGCCTTTCATCGTGAGCATTTGAATCAGGTCATCGTCGGTCAGCACAAGAATGAGCTTGGAATCCTCTCTGTAGGCGTCGATACATCGCTTCAGCGTCAATGGAGCGTTCTCAATTGTCCGGCAGGCAAGGATTCCGACTCGACCTCGCAAGTCGCTCAGACGGCCTCGGAGCTGGCCAAGCTCCGGATTCTGAGGATCATTGGAATAGTTCTTGCACTCGATCATTACGTACGGGCACTTCAGCTGATGGATGGTGCTGAGGTCACCGAAGAAACCAGAGTTCTGCGAACTGTTCGCGACAATGTCGATCCTCTTTCGACCTTCATTGACTTCCTGCTCGCACTGGAAGAACCTCAATTGCGGATAGAACACGGCTTCCAATACGCCTTGGACGTGGTGGTGGTATTTCGTGGCGTTAGCTTTACCAGCCGGAATTGCTGAGAGGGTTCGTGCCATCAGCCCGTAGTCGGTCATCTTAGGCTGCTGCTGTTTGAGTTCAAGCTCAAGGTCACTGAGTGGCCGACTGAGTTTCGACGCTTGCTCTTTATACTTAGCCAAAACCTCAGGGTTCTGTTCAGAAAACTCAAAGAGGAACTCTTTTGAGTGAGGATGCGCTTCTTTCAAGTCCTTCTTGTAGACCTTCCGCTTGCCGTTCTTGAGGACGTTAACCAGTCCGTCACCGACTCGCTCATGCTCTGCGCGAAGGTAGTCGAGGACGAAGTCGTTGTAGAACTCCTGATGATCAAGGGCCAGTTTATAACGGACGGACGCTTTGGGAAGCAGGATGATGGCCTTGCCATTCACAATGGGAAGCTCGGCATATCCGTTTCGCCATTGTTTGGACCGGGCATCCCAACAGAATCCGCCTTGAACCCGTCGAACCGGAATTCCTAGTTGCTTGCATTGGCCAACCGTGTAGTCGAGGAGGAGGCTGCGAATGACGCTTGCCGTCATGTCAGAAACGTTGTCGGCCCCGATGCCTTGTACAAAGAGATCGCAGTCGGCAAGGTCGCGAAGCCTGCCTGTGGTGACCGCCTTGCTTCGCTTTAGCTTGTCGTAAAGGTCACTCGCCTTCTCGCTTCCGATACCCGAACCCCGAGGCGGCCCTTTCGAAAAGCCAAGGTGAATCTCATTGACCTCGCCGACATGAGCGAGTAGTCGCATCGCTGCGTCTCGGTCGCCTGAGCGGACAAAGCCCAGAACCGTCTCAAAAAAGTCAACGATGTGGTTGTTGGCCTCAATGAACCATGGATCGCGCTCTACGACGAAGGAATATGGGTCGCAAAAGAGTAGGAGATCCGTGCTGACCGGGATGTCTACGAAGTCCAACTCGGCTTGGCCCTTGGTGAGGCCGAAGAATTCTGAGAACCGGACGACGTTCGGCGACGGCGGTAATGCCGCAACTGAGGTCATGGGAGCACCCACTCCAGCGAAACTTCGCAACCGAACTTTCGCAGAGCCTTCACTGCCCGCCGTAAGCTGATCTTTCCGAAAAGCGTCAATCCATCAGCGGCTATCAGTGGTGCAAGCTCTCGAAATACGGCGAATACAACCTTGTAGTCTGCACCTGTGCTGGGTAGCTGTGCCGGTAGAGCGACATTGTTCGCTACTGACCTGGCATGAAGTCGGGCTAGTGTCCGATCGGCGAATTCGCGGTCATCGTCAATCAGCAACTCTAGCGAGTTAAACCCCTGGTGAACTAAATGTCCAAACTCGGTCGCACCACCACCTCCTTTGACGTGAAAGAGCAGTGTTTGATCTTTGGGTTGATTATTGACTTGAATCTGGTGAACCTTGTAGAGGTCACAGAGCTCCAGCTTGCTTTGGCCGCCGCCATATTGGACGAGTTGTTTGTGAGCGACGAGATAGCCATGATTCTGTTTCGTCGCAAGATCCGCAAGGTACGCGTTCTCAGAAGCCTGGCCATTCCTTGGAACATTGTTCAGGTGATTTGAAACCGAGATTGTGTTCACAAAAGCGTTCAGCTTTTGCACATAACTCGCGTCACAAGCGAGCCACTGACCTTCGGTGAGAAGGTAGGTCTTACCTTGATAATTGACCTCCGCGATACAGCATTTCGCGAGGAACCAGCCGTCTCCAAGTGGCACCGCTTGGTCGTCTTCGGCTTTTACGCTGACTCGCTGAATCGCAGCAAAGGTAAGTGGGTTGCCGCCAAGTTCTGCCTGAAGCGTGGCTATGCTAAGGTCGTCAATGAGATTCGCGCTAGCTCCGATTCGAAGTCCTGCATACCGCTCGAAGTCTATGACGTCTGGAATTGAGAAGTGGATTGTTGGCGTGTTTTGCGTTGCGAATGCTAGGTCCAGCTCGGCCACCAACCAGGCAATGATCGTCTTGTCATCGACTGGAATGACATTTTCAATGTCAGGGAAATGCTTCTTATACCGTTTGCGCCATGATTCCACTCGGAGCTGGCGGCACTTGGTCGGAAGGTCAGCCAGCTTCGCAGGGCAAACCAAGCTGACCGAATCCTTACCCGTGATGCGAAGTCCAAGCGCATGGTCCTTCTTCAACTTCGCGGTCAGCTTTCGAAGAAAATCCTTCTCGCTGTCGAATCCAAAATCGTAGAATCCGGTCAGCCGACTGCTACTCACTTCCCTTGACATGGTCTTGCCTTCATGAGTCTTGAAGGCTGCCTGCTGAAGGTTGGCTTCGTCCGCAAGGTTCAAGGCGACTTTGAGCCCGAATCGTGGCTCCCAACAGTCGCGTTTGAGGTAGGTGGCGCCGTAACCAAAGGCAACGGCAAAGAAGCGATCTTTGATTTGGATCAGGAGCAACGCACTGTGATTCAACGAGTTGGCGTTTTGGAATGGTGTCGCTTGGCCCTGGAGGCCGCCTTCGAGCATCGTGATCCAGTCGGCTTTTCCACCTGGCTTCGACCGAGCGTAAAGCATGCAGTTTCGCTGGTCGATGACCATCGGAATTCCAAGTCCTTGCCAAGCGACCGGTCTTTCGAGTGCATCGTCGAAGGCCTGAAAATCCTGCTTCAACAGGTACACATTCAGGCGCTTTGTCTTTTCGCCTGCGGGTTTGCGAGCGGCCACCTCTACTTAGCCTCCTGATTTTCTTCGTTTGGCTCTGGTTTCCAAAATCCAAGTTCGATTAGAACCACATCCACATCGGTGGAAGAATTCGATTGAAGACACAAGGCAGGCGGAATTCCGTGCTGAGTCTTGGCTTGCAATGAATTCTCAAATGGCTTCCCGCCTGCCAGAATGGCTCTGAGATCTCGCCAGTCGCTGCGTGGAGACTTAATATTCTTCGCCATCAAACGTTTCACTTCTGCCTTGGCTTCGTCCCCGTTTGCTAGGGGGCCATGGCTGTTCGTGAAATGAAGTCGGTACCAAACTTCGAAGCACGGATTCGAAAAGATAACGGTGATCTTGGCTCGTTGCGCCTGGGCCAACTTTTGCAAATCGGCCTTCGTCCCAAACGTATCAGCGTCGAGAACACACCAGATCTGGTCGTGTCCAAGCTTCACCTGATCGATGGCTTTCGACAGGATATTTGACGCAGAACCTCCCGAAGCGGCGAAAATGTTGAGGACGGCCTCCCGATCAATGTTGAACTCAGCCTTCGCATCGGTGAAGTAGTTTTTCTCGGTCTTCTGGCCCTCCACTACGATGCACAACGTTCTGCGCATCTTCACGGGCCTGCTTGTTCGCTTGAGTGGATTAGCCATTCGCCTCCTGCGGGGGCTTCAAGGCTCCCATGGCATTTGCGATGGCCAGCCGAAGGTTGCCCAGGGCTGGGACCGCACCGAATCGACCTGCCAAATACTGATTCTCAAGCGAAGCGTCGCTTCGTGGCTTTGGCTGAACGTCCCAAAGTGAATAGAACTCAGTTGCGCCGGTAGGCCCTTTCTCAACGAGAAAAATTTGGTCACGCCTTAGCTTTTCGACATTTAACAGATTGGTGTCGTGGGTCGCGACGATGAATTGACTCCCCTTCGCTCCCAACTCGGGGTCGTTCAGGACTTCCATGATTTCTTGAGTCAAGATCGTATGGAGCGAGCATTCGAGTTCGTCTATGACGACGGTCTTGCCCGCTCGAAAGGCTTCGACAAGAAGACTTGCGATGGCGAAGAACCGCTGTGTTCCATTAGATTCCTCGGACATATCAAACCGTGCAATATCGTCGCTCCCGGCCACCGGACGCCCGAAAGTGACCATCGGCACCGGCATTCGCTCGGGGAGATCATGCCCCTGAGATTTCAGGATCGCCCTAACTTCCTCGGGAAACTCCCTCTCCTCAACATGGGCTTCGACGTCGGAAACGGTTGTATCGGCAACTTGTGCAATGCCGCCGATGCAACGACCATCGAGATCGCCTTCTGCCGACCTGACGGAGGCCCGAAAGATGTGTTGCTCGGGAGAATCAGCCATGTCAATCGTGGCTAGCCCGTTGCGAAACCAATTGTAGAGTGGAAGGACAATTTCGTAATTGTCTTGGGCGGCCTTGGACAGGAGTAGGCAATTTGAGCGAGTCTGACGCCGCAAGACTTCTTTGTTCCCACGGAAGCTGGCTCCGAACCGCCACTTCTCAGAATCTTCCCCGAAACGCTCGAACACCACCACTTCCGGAGCCTTGGCGATTGTCTTTCGACTGAAGAGCCACTCTCTGACGACGGCCGATTCCGTCACCGCACATCCGTAGCGATAGACGACGTCGCCAAGCAAGACGTTGACCTCGAAGACGGACGGCTCTTGGTTGGTTTCGGTGTCCAGTCGGTATGGGACGATCTCCGGAATCGAATCCCCGACACTGAGCTTCGTTGCCGAGTTCAGAACCATTAGGCGTAAAGCTCGAACGGCTGCGCAGATGTTGGACTTGCCGCTCGCGTTTGGCCCATAAATGAGGGCGGATCGAAGGAGATTCATCGGTGCCCCCCCAACCCGGACGTTTGTCTCGATGAGGTGGGAGGCCAGCGACTTATCGGAGCTCGCCACCAAGCTGAGACTCTGCTCGGTCTTGATCGAACGAAAATTGCCGACGAGAAATTGAACCAACATCTTAACTCCAATGATCGGGGCGTTTGCGCCTTTCATTAAGATTATACGCGGAAAAGCTGCAAATTATCTCAACGGTTTTGCCATCAGATCAATTGCCAGCGAATCGTGAAAACGTCGTGGACGTCGATCGTGCGTGTGAGCCGGGATGCCACACGCTCGATCAGATCCCCCTTCTGTTCATCGACCCTGTCTTGCTCCTCGTAAAGTTCGCGCCGCTTCTGATTGCGAGACTGTTCATGCTCCTTCTTTTCGCGATGAAGCAAGAGCTTGGATTCGAGGTCAGGTGCCAGCTTCGCGGCCTTATCTGTTTCTTTGATTTTGAGGTCAAGTTCTCGAAGCTCAGACTCAAGTGCATGCTTCAAGTCATCCGCCCAACGTTCGAGCTTCTCGATTTCGTCTTCGAAGAACTTCCGATTGCGCGCGTCGCTTGCGGCAACGACCGCCTGCTCGCCCTTGGCTTGTTCGGACGCCAGTACACGGTCAAATTCTGGATCTGTTGTCGTGCTTTGGACAGAGGTCGTCACAAGGTCAAACATCTTGACGGCACCGTCAGGATGCATGGCGTTTCCGATTTCATCAACCATCGCATAGACAAGATGGTCTTCGGCCTCGAAAGAAGAGATGGACACTCTAGCGATTCGTAGAAAGCCAGCCTTCCCGACATGTGGTTCAAGGATGCCGATCTTGCTGCCGTGATTAGACAGGTCAAAGACGAGAGCCCCAGTTTCTAAGGATCGAGCCTTTGCTGCTTGTACAAGTCGCTCGGCAAGTGGGTCTGAAAGCCGAAACATGTCCGCGTGAGAAACCCTGTCCCGGCTCAGGGTCAGTTTTCGTCCGTCAAGCGAAAGTGTGAGCGTCGCCGGGTCAAAGTGACCGTCTCCGTCAAGCTCAAAGCGGGCCAAATTCCATAGCGAGCGACTTAGGCGATCTAGAGTCTCGATGCTCTCCTCTCGGCTCATCTTAAGTTTCCGTCGGACTTCCTCGTCAAAGTTTTCAAGGAGCTTGGTTCGAGTCTCAGCCATTCTTGATTGCACTTCAACCTCAAGCTCCGCCTGAAGCGAATTGAAGGCTTGATCGATTTCTTCGCTGGTTCGGCACGACTGATAAATCTCGGCTATCCGCCGTTCAAAATCGACGCCGGATTCTAGTGCACCTAGGATTTCGTCTGACGCACCGAAGACGCCTTCGAACAGCCGAAACTTCTCTGAGAGCAATTCAAAGACTCGCTGGTCAGCTTCGTTTGCTCGGTTGACAAAGTTCACGACGACGACGTCATGTTGCTGGCCGTAACGGTGACACCGGCCAATTCTCTGCTCGATGCGTTGCGGATTCCATGGCAAGTCGAAATTGACCACCAACGAACAGAACTGAAGGTTCACCCCCTCCGCTGCCGCTTCCGTTGCGACCAGAATTTCGCAGTGATCTCGGAATTGCTCCACGAGAGCGGCTCGAAGGTCAACGGCTTTGTTGCCAGTGACGACGGTCTCTCCAAGATGCCTGACCCGCCATTCTTTGTATATCTCACCTGATTTATCGTCAGAGTTGGCTCCGTTTATCGTGAGTACACGGCCTTCGTAACCATGATCATTCAGCAAGTCGGTCAAAAACCTCTGGGTTCGACGCGACTCTG
>JBBRHU010000012.1:0-20174 GCA_038222255.1 Fimbriimonadales bacterium
AGCGAATCAAGAAGGTTTTGACTCGACAAGACGCCTATTCGTGGGAAGGTTTGTACCAACAAAACCCGACCCCGCGAGAAGGTTCGATCTTTAAGGTCGATCGTCTGGGCTACCTCGATTCGCTGCCGAGCAACCTCCCGCCGGGAGTCAGAGCGTGGGACATCGCCTCATCCGAAGGTCGAGGAGACTGGACCGTTGGAGTCTTGCTGACCCGAGATCTGGAAGGTCGAATCTTGATCCTCGACATCGTTCGGGGTCAATATGCGACCGACGAACGCCGAAGAATCATCGCCGAAACTGCGAAAAAAGATGGTCCGCTCGTTCGGATCGTCGGCCCCGAGGATCCAGGTGCGGCGGGAAAAGACGCAGCCCTCGACTTCGTTCGTCTTCTCGCCGGATATCCGGTGAAGACCAAGCGGCAAAGCGGATCGAAAACCCTTCGCGCAGATGGGCTTAGTGCGCAGGTCAACCAATCCAACATCTGGCTCAGGCGAGCCGATTGGAACCAAGAATTCGCCGAAGAGCTTCGGACTTTTCCGATGGGAAAGCACGACGACCAAGTCGATGCTTGCGCCGAAGCTTTCAACGAACTCGTCGGGGTGAGTGACCCCTGGAACTGGTGAATGCAACCAATAACCCTCTTCCTTCAGGGCGTTTCCCTGGGAGGTGCGCTCTTTGTTTGGAGCCTCTTCTATCACGCCTATCGACTCATCGGCCTTGCCCTCACGGGCTGGCTCGACCCTAAAAGCGAATGAACTTTCGATCTCTCCTCCAACGTGGGCAGCGCGCTCGTGAACGGCAAATTGTTGGCGTGGGTAACTTCTCGTCTTCCACGCTTGCCTTGCCAGGAACCGGCGCAAACTGGCGAGTCGAAGCAGGGCCTCTCGAACTCAATGCCACCGTCGCGATTTGCCTCGGCAAGATCATCGGCAAGGTGCAACAGGCGCGCCTCGCCGTTTCGATCTGGGGTGAAGACGGATCGGTGAACTATCGATCCGACTCCCTGCTCGATGCGTGGCGAAAGCCAAATCCCTTCATGTCGGAAGCTTGGCTTGCGACTTCCATCGCTGCTTGCCTCAAGGTCCACGGCAATGCGTTCTTGCTCAAGCGACGCTCAACGGGGGGTGCGCTTATCGGATTCTGGCCGCTCCATCCTTCGCAAGTCCAACCTAAGTCCGACCGCTACATCGACGGCTCGCCCAATCAAGGCGCAGACCTCGTCACTCGGTTTGACATCACCCCCTACGGCGGTGGTGGAGTCCTCTCGGTAGCGCCGAGCGAGGTGGTTCACTTTCGTCACGGCCTGCCGGACCCAAAGAATCCTGCCCTTGGCGTCTCTCCACTCGCAGCGTTGGTGCGGCAAGTGTGTACCGACAACGAGGCGGCAACCTACCTCGCATCTCTCCTTGCAAACATGGGGGTGCCTGGCGTGATTCTAAGTCCTAAGGAGGGCGCGACTTGGCCCTCGAATGATCAACGCGAGCGAATGCGCGAGCTGTGGCGAACCTTTACGCGGGATCGCCGTGGGGAGCCGCTTGCCTTGCCTGGGCCGATCGATATTCGGCAAGTCACCTTGTCTCCCACTGATCTCAAAGTGATCGAAGCCAAGGTCCAAGCTTCGACCGAAATCTGCGCAGCGCTCGGTGTCGATCCCATGATCGTCGGGCTCCCGTCGCAGTCCAAAACCTACAACAACATGGAGCAAGCGCGAGAAGCGTTTTACGAAGACACGATCTTTAGCCTGCTCCAAGCGATCGTCGAGGGCGTAGCTCCTTGTCTGCTTGAACAACCTGGCGTGCGCCTCAATGCCAACGAACGCCTCGGCTATGACCGGACGATTTTTCGCGAACTCGAAGGAGACGCAGAGCGCCAAGAGAAGATTGCCGAGAAGGTGTTCCGTACCGGCGCTTCAACTCGCGGCGAGTTCCGCCGAGCGCTGGGCTACGAAACCGAACTCGACGATCGCCGCACGTTCTTTGAACTCCAAAGTTCAACCCAAATCCATGCCACAACTTCCGCCACAAATTCGAACGTTTGACGTTCGAAGCGCAGCGGGCGATGGGGGGACTCTTGAGGGCATTGCAGCGGCCTTTGGGCAACTCGACACCTATCAAACGGTCTTTGCGCCGGGGTGTTTTGAATCTGCCCTTGGCCCTTTCTTGCACGAAGGTGTCCTCCTCGCCCAGCACGATTCGTCTTCGGGCGCGGTCGGCTTTCCCCTCTCTGGAGAGGAAGTTGCCGACGGTCTGTTTCTCCGTTTCGCGTTTCACGACACTCCGCGAGCCCAGGAATATCGCAAGGTCTGCGCCGAGCGACTGGCTTCGGGAAAGAAGGTCGGACTCTCGATCGGCTTCGACATTGCGGTCTCGGAATCGTTCCGAAACGGTCCGACTTTGCTCCGCTCCGTCGGGTCCGATTTGGCCCGATATGACGTTGCAACCTTATCGCAAACCGACAAGCCGTGCGTTCTCATCCGCACCGTTTCGCGAGTCTACGAATGCTCGATTGTCAACTTTGCGAGCATCCCTCAATCCGAGGTCACTGCCGTTCGGAGCGTGACTTCGCCACGACGTTCGATTTGGCAACAACTCGGACTCCTCAACACCGAACTTAACCAACTGATTCACCTATGCAAACTCGACAACAACTCACTCAAAAGCGGCTAGAGGCCGCCAAGGCGATCCAGGAGATCCGGTCGCGTTACGAAGGGAAGGGCGTGAACCTTCCGCCCGATGTGTCCGACCAGCTCGATACCGCGATCGCTGATTTTGCCGATGCCGGCGCTCAGCTCAACCGCCTGGAAATGATAGAGCGTGCCGAGCGGAGCCTGACCGTTCCCGAAGAGCGCACGATGGTCTCGCCGGGATTCGGGGCAAGGCCGGAGGACGCGAGCCATGTTCGCGACTTTCGCGCATACCTACGAGGCGACCTCGGCCGCGGCCGACATCTTCGTGCGGCGCACGAGGTTGGTCTCACCAACGCAGGCGGTTACTTCGTTCCGACTGAAGTTCTAAATGAGCTCGTCAAGCCTGACGATAACCCCATGTTCATCCGGCGAATCTCCCGCGTGGAGTCGGTCCGAGCGATGATCACGATTCCCACGATCACCGCGAGACCCACCGCCTCTTGGGCAGGCGAAACCGGGGCCGTCAGCGAGACTGGCGCAACCATTGGTAAACGAAGCTACGATCCGAACCGATTGACCGCGAAGACCTCCGTCTCGCGTCTCCTCGTTGAAATGTCGGCGATCGACGTCGAAGGCTTCCTCTCTGGCGAACTCGACTATCAGTTCCGGCTCGCGGAAGAGAAGGCGTACATGACCGGCGATGGAAGCGGCAAGCCTCTCGGCGTGTTTGTTGCGGATAGCAGCGGCATTTCGACCGCGCGCGATCGCTCTACGGCGGCAGCCTCGATTGCAGCTGACGATGTCATGGACACCTTCTTTGACCTTCGAGGCAACTACCGTTCTCGTGCCTCTTGGATCGGGTCACGAGCGTTTGTGAAAGCTGTCGCAAAGCTCAAAGATGGACAAGGGCAATATGTCTGGAGCGCGGTCGAGGGACCGGGCCAAGCTTTGGTCAACGGCCCCGTTGGAACCTTGATGGGGCGACCGCTGTATGAGTCGGAAGATGCTCCGAGCACGCTCGCCGCAGGAACTTACGCCGCGATTCTGGGCGACTTTTCGCATTATCGAATCTTCGACTTCCTCGGCCTTGCGATCCAGGTGCTCGACCAAGATCCGTACGCTTCGAACGGGGAATATGGCTATGTCGGCCACAAGTTCGTTGACGGAAACGTCGACCTTGCCGAGGCCTTTATGCGCCTCAAGATGAAGGTCTAGCCCATGCCTAGCCAATATCCCACGGGCTCTGAATTTCAGACTTATGCTTCGGCAAAGGGATATGGTTCGGTGACGCTCGACGAGGCAACTCGCCTCGTCGGCGTTGCCGTCCGGCGATGGGAATCTGCCATCGGAGTCCGACCGTATCTTGGCGCTAGCCAAACACGCACCTACCTGTTCCCGGTCGAAAGCATTGAGGAGGGGTCCTCGCTTGACCTTTCCGATCTGCCTCTGATCTCGCTCACCTCGGTGCGTCTTGGCGCTACTCCCGGCACTTGGGTTCGCACGCTGGCCGAACCGACCGACTTTGTACGATTCCCGCTCAACGGCCCCCTCACGACCTCGCTGCGCTTCCTATCCTCGGGAGATCGCTATGTCGAGATTCAGGGCGCATTTGGTGCATCGAGCGACGTTCCTGATGACGTGTTTGACGCCGTGCTCTGCATGGCTTCGGCATTGCTACTCGAGAATTCTCAGGCTCCGAACGGCGCGATCAAACGATTGCAACAAGGTTCGGTTGCGGTTGAATACGTCGCTCCAACAGCTGATCGCCTTCGTGCTCGGTTTGAGGAAGTTGCGGTCTCGCGGAGGCTCCTTTAGGTGGCTCTCCCGCTTACACCCCATACCTTCGATGGCGGGGCACATGGATTTTGGTATGCCGACGTCGCCCCTGCTGGCGTGGTTCTGGACGGACCCGGCGCGTCGCCTCCCCTCTGGTGTCTGATCGACCCTGGCGATGCGCCCTCGTTCCCAGTTGGCAGCACATTCACCTATGAAGGGCAGTCGTACGCAGTCTTGGAATGCTTGCCGTTCTTGCATGGATTGCCCCTTGACCACATCGCACTTCGGCTCCAGCACTCGATTTCACTCTCATGAAAACTTATAGCAACCTTTTTCGGGCAGCTGCCTTGACGGTGACCACCACGCCGCAGAAGCTGTTCGACCCTTCCTCGCCAACCCGGTTGGGTTGGCGAGTCGTCGTCCCCACTTCGCTCGCGGCAGGAGTTGGGGTCCGATTCCTTGTTCGCTCGCCCGGAGGGAGTGCTCCCACAAACTCGCAGCTCATGAACGGCCCGAGCATCCGCGCTGAGGCAGGTGCGATTGTCGAAGATGGCGCAGCACCCTCGCTCGAAGTCTGGGTGATGGTCGAATCGGGCACGGTAGCGCTGATTCCCGAGGAGATCCTTCAATGATCTTCTCGTCAGTGCAGCCCTCTCAAAAGCCGCTCAACAAGCCCGACGCCGACGCTAACTACTTAATCGGTGGTGCGACTAGCAACCCGGCGGTTAGCCTTGCCGAGGTCAGTCTTCCTCTCCGAACTGCCCTTGGAGGAGCCGCCCTCCAGCTGACGACGGGCCTCCAAAACGTCGGAGTGGGTTTCCACGCAGGGAGTAGCAATACGGTTGGTATTCAGAACACCATGCTGGGCTACAACGCAGGCGAAGCTTCAGTCGGCGACCTTCAGACATTGGTCGGCGCCCAAGCGGGCCGAAACAACACCGGGTCTGGATTTAACACGTTCATCGGCGGCCGAGCGGGAGAGACTTCTTCGAGCGCAAGTTCAAACGTCGCTGTCGGCGCCTTGGCTGCAAACGCGTTGACGACTGGAAACGATAATGTTTGCGTTGGAACAAACAGTGGTCTGCGGTTGACCACAGCGAGTTCAAACGTGCTCGTGGGTCACGGCGCAGGTGCGTACCTCACCACCGATGGCCAGAATATCATCCAAGGCGACTCGAGCTTTGGCGGTTCGTCGAATTGCACCGGGACGAGCAATGTCGTGATCGGGCACAACGCTGGAAGTGGGGTCGATACCCCCAGCAATAGCAGCAACGTCTGGATCGGAGCTTCGGCCGGGCCGGCGTCTCCTGGTGCTGCGGTTCAAAGTTCAGTCGCAATTGGCGCAGCAGCAAATCCCACGGCGAGCCACCAGCTAGCAATTGGATCTGTCGCTTCGTACGTTGCGACGAACGGTGGGCCGGCAACTTACTTCTCGTCGGCAGGCAGTTCGCTTGGATACATCGAGCTCAACCTGAACGGAAGCTTCGTCCGGATTGCGGTGTTTGCCCAGCCGTGACGCTCACTCTCACCCCTCGCCAAGCTCAACTCGTCGCGGGTGCGCTGATCGCAGCGCCCATCCAAGGCACGGTCGCCCAACGCACGGCGATCCGATCTGACCTCGACCTCATCGACCAAATCCTCGCCCAAATCGAGGAAGGACTTAAACCAGATGGCACTCCTCAAAACCCTCACTGACCCTCGCACCGGCGCCCCTTCCTCCTACTGGCGCATCGACCCACACTTCACCGTTGACGCTTCTCGGGCCGCTACATCCGGCTGGCTCGTCGGCTACCTCGACCAAACCGCCCGCTCAGAAGGCAAAGAGCCTCTTGGGCTCCAAACCTTCCGAGTGACCTGCGCCGTGAATCCTTCGGCTGCCGACCAGCGAGCGGTGCTTTATGCCGCGGCTAAGGAGTTGGCGGAGTTTTCCGACGCGGTTGACGTGTAAATGCAGCGTGGACACGATTCCTGTTTAGGGATCGTGTCCACGTGAGTTCATCACTCGTCGGCAATGGATCGTTTACTGGCGCGGCGTTGCTTCAGGGGGGCCAGCCGCTGGTTGCTCTGACTTCTCCTTCAGCATCGACAGAAGCTGCAGGCCCATCAGACCGCTCAGGCTCCCGTCGGAAGAATCGCCACCACCGCTGATGATAAGATCCGGAATGATCTTGACCTTGCCCTTAGATATCTCTTCCATGAGCTTGAAGCGGGTGAAGTTCTCTTCTCCCATCGCCTTAACTTGGAGCTCGTAGGCTTCGGCAGTCGACTGGCCGATGGCCATGATCTTTTCGGCTTCAGCGAGACCGGTTTTCGAGATTCGCTCGGCTTCCGCGACGGCGTTCATCTTGGTGAATTCCGCTTGTGCGGCACCTTTTGCTTTGGTTGCCTCCGCTTCTGCATTGGCTCGCATCTTGGTTGCTTCTGCCTCGGCGCTGACCTGCAGTTTGAGGCTTGTCGCGTCGCCCTCGGCCTTCTTAACCGTGGCATCGGCGGTACGTTGAGCAATCTCGACGCTTTGCGATGCCTTCACGATTTCGCGTTGCATGTCGGCGATGGCTGTCTCCTTCTCCATTCCCTGGCGCTTTTCTTGTGCCATCCGCTGGGTGGCATAAGTCTTCTCTTCCTCTCGCGCGATCTTTCGGTCGGTGAGGGTTTTCATGAGCGCTTCGGGAGGGACGATGTCTCCGATCAGCGTATCAACGGCGTTCACGTTGTACTCCTCAAGCACCAATCTGATGTGCTCTTTCGCCGACTCTTGGCGCTCCTTTCGAGTGCTGAGGAAGCTGATTACGTCGCTGTCTTGTGCGCTGTTTCGGAAGTAGTTGCCGATCGTCGGTTCCAAGACCTGCGAAACCAAGTTGGTCATGCTTCCAAACCTGGCAATGACCTTGGGAGCCTCGGTCGCAGGAACGTGGATGATTTGCGAGACATCAAGGTTGAACGGGAACCCGTCTTGGCTTCGCACAGTGATCATGCAAAGGTTTTTATCGAGGTTGTGGGATTCGGTCCGAGCGTTTGCCCAGTTCAAAACGAGGTTCGTCGTGGGGACAGGCTCGACCTTCATCGTGTACTTGTTGATCGGGTATTTGCCCGGGCCGAGCGGTTCCATCCACACGCCTCGAAATCCCTTTTCAACGATGTTGCCGTGCTTGAACTTATCGCCGGTCAGGTCCAGACCGTCTTCTCCGATGTACGAGATGACCACTCCGACGTAGCCAATCGGAACGTCGGTCATCGGAGTCTCTTCAATCTGGATAGCCCAGGGGTTGATGAAATAGCTTCCAGCGAGAATGACCTGTGGCTGAAGGCCGCGGTTGCCACCTCTGGAAAGGAAAGCGTCAACATCCTGGAAGTTGTTGTGGTCCTCCACCAACTCACCCGCGATCTGCCCGCGTCGAATCGGGCTGCCGTCTAGAGCGGTGACAATACCGACCATGTTCTCGTGGATGATCGTGATGTCAGCGAGCGTGATCGAATAGGCAAACGTGTTGATTCGGTACGTTCCCGAAGTGAGAACGTGGCTCTGACGGCCCTTTTGCCCACCATTAGTCAGGAAGGCTTCAGCATCTTGGTAGTTATCGCAGGGAACCTTTCGAGCAAGGATGTTTCCAGTCGGAAGCTCCCTGCCATCGTTCGCGAGTATCAACCCGATTTTGCCCGGCGGAATGACGGTGAATGGTTGCATCGTGACTTGGTACTGCCAGGGCCACATCATCCAATAGAGGCCAGGAGCAAGCGTCGATGCCTGGATGCCTGCTTCGCCCTTGGTCGCCAAAATGCGCCCATCGGGAAGCTGTCGGTTTGCACCGACAAGGACAAACTGCTTTGTCACCAACCCGACCTTGTCTTCCGGAACGATGATCATTCCAAAAATCAGTCGAAGAATTGGCTTGAAAAAGACCACGAAAAGGATCGGAATCAGCACCCACCAAAATCGTAGGTACTGTTCGGCTCCCGCTTGAGCAATGTGCATGTTCATATTCCCAGTTGGTCCACTTCACTAAGCGAAACCACTGGAATCCGTCCCTGAATTATATGAGAGACGGGGGGACCTGGTGGGGCACGATGGTGCCTACTTATCTGATCTTGTCAAATTCTTGATGACCATAGCGGTTGACGTCGAACCAGCCCGCCCCTGTAATCTCGCGAGTTTAGTTATGAGCCCCAACGGTTGGTATAGATCGTGCACTGACAAGAGACATGCAGACCGGTTGGCAAAAAGTAGTCGCAGTTTTCCTGTTCGTTGGTATGGTCGCTTTTGCCGGTTCAACCGTCAGCAACCTTCTTGAGAGCAATATTGGTTCGATTAGCGACATTCGCTGATCAGATGGCACGCCAGATCTGGTGGTCGCATCATGCCTGCTCACTCGACAAATCCGGGAATTGATCACCACCCCCTTCTGAAGCCCACACATACGCCAAATCCCGTAGGTTCTTTGGCGCATCCATTAAGGCTTTACATCGTCTTAAAGATCGTGGGCAATAGTTCTGTCAGGACCGAGGCAGAATTTCATGGCCGTCGCGCAAACTCTAGATATTGAACCGAGGCAAAGTACGATGAAGCTCCTTATCGTCGATGACGAGCCAGCGATTCTCGAAACCGTCGAGAATAAAATGCGCAAAGAGGGCTTCACCACCTTCGTTGCGGACTCTGCGGAAGAGGCTATGCGCCTTTTTAAGCGGGTCAAACCCGATCTGATCATCCTCGACATCATGCTCCCACAAAGGTCAGGCTACGACTTTTGCAAGGCGATTCGAAAGGAGAGCGGGGTGCCGATCATCTTCGTTTCGGCCCGCGCAGACGAAGCAGACCGAGTCAAGGGCCTCGAGTTGGGGGCTGACGACTATGTCGTCAAACCGTTCAACCTTGCCGAACTTGCGGCTCGAGTCAAAGCGATCCTAAGGCGATCCACGGGTGAACCTGTGAACGAGGTCATTGAGCGCGGCAACCTAAGGATCGATCCTCGAAGCCATGAGGCAACCCTTAACGGAAACCACCTCACGCTCTCGCCCAAGGAATTTGCATTGCTTAGCTTCTTGACGCGAAATGCTGGCCAAGTCTTTTCACGCGACGCGCTCCTTGATCGAGTTTGGGGAAGAGATGCCTACGTAAATGCGAGAACCGTCGATGTTCACATCCGTTGGCTTCGCACCCGAATCGAGCCAGATCCCGAGAATCCAGTCCGACTCATGACCGTTCGCGGCGTCGGCTACAAGTTCGTCGGTTAAGCTAGGGGCGCACCTGTGTGATGCGCCTCCCTTTCTTCTCCAAGCGGTCTAAGTCCGTCCATACCGTTCGCAACTACGAGCATGTCCTCGGCACATCGCTTGAGCTTCAGTTCGTCAGCGAGACTGCGTCAAGCGCCGAAAGGGCAGAGCAAGTTGTGCTCGCAGAAATCGAACGGCTCGAAGCGATCTTTAATCGCTACCGGCCAGACAGCGAGCTAAACCGCTGGCAAGCCACCCATCTGCAGTGGGTCGACGTCTCCCCTGAGCTTGCATTCGTTCTCTCGACGGCCGAGGCTTGGCGGCAGCGGTCATCGGGAGCGTTTCAGCCGACGGTAGAAGCGATCAGCGAAGCCTGGCGATGCGGGGAGGAGGCTCCCGAGGCAGACTTCGAAACCCCGCTTTGGGACGTAAACCTCGCGACATATCAAGCGAAGAGAATCACTCCTCATCCGGCTTCGCTGAACGCGATCGCCAAGGGATTTATCATTGACCAGGCTGCTGAAAAGGCGGCTGAGCTGGATGGAATTCTGACCGTGCTCGTCAATATCGGCGGTGATCTCCGGCATGTGGGTGAAGGCAGGGCGCCAGTCGCGATCACTCACCCCCACCACGATTCTGAGAACAGTGAGGCAGCATCCAAGATCTGGATCTCAAACGAGGGCCTGGCGACAAGTGGAGGATATCGAAGGGGATATCAAGTTGGTGGACAGCGACGGTCACATCTTATCGACCCTACACGTCAAGAGGCAGCGAACGGCTCGCTTAGTGTTTCCGTTTTTGCACCTTCCGCAATGCTCGCGGACGTCATTTCCACGACAGTCAGCGTTCTTTCCAAGCTCGATACAGTATCTCTTATGAACGAATCCCCTGAAGTTGGGTTGTCGGTTATTTATGAAGGTCTGGATTCTTTTCAAAACTCTTTGTGGCAGAACCGATCTAAACCACAGATTTGATCGTCTTTCCTTGGGAACGCTATGTCACACTCTCCGAAACCGACTTCCCTTATGAATTCCGCAAATTTGACTAGGCGTTCTTTGCTCACAGCATTTGGCTCATTGGTGCTTGCCACTGTTGGCTTTGGGATGCGAAAGCGCCCTGCTGCAAAGTGGGATGACAAGTTCGAGTGCATCGTGGAAGTGGAAATTGCCGAAATCCCTGGCGGAAGAGTCCACCGACCATACGTCGCAATATGGATCGAGGACAAAGATGGCAAGACCGTCCGAACGCTCAACCTTTGGGTTCAAACGACCCGACGTGGACCTCGCTGGATTCCCGACCTTCGACGCTGGTATCGATCGGAGCAAGACCGCAAGACGGCCAAAGGCGGCGATCTCGTGGAAACCGTATCGAGCGCAACTCGACAGCCTGGGAAGTACGCGATGGTCTGGAACGGCAAGGATGATCAAGGCAAATTGGTTGACCAGGGTGACTACGTAGTGTGCATCGAAGCCGCTCGCGAGCATGGCACCTACCAGCTAATTAAGAAGTCAATCAACGTAGGAACAAAGGCGTTCAAGCAGACCTTTGACGGCAACGTCGAGATTAAGAGCGCAGGCGTTGAGTTCCGTAAGCGAAAGTAATCCGAGCCGGAAGCGGCCGTTTAAGCAGAAGCTCCACCTCTCTCTGAGGTGGTTGCATACCTACTTGTCGCTGATCAGCCTTACAGTGGTGCTTTTCTTTAGCGTCACCGGCATCACTCTAAATCACCCCGAGTGGACGCTCGGCGCGAGTGAGATAAAGCGTGAAGTTAAGGGCAAGGTCGACCCTGGGCTGTTCAAGGACGGCAAAGCAGATTGGCTACCGATCGTTGAGCAGCTTCGAAAGGAGCAAGGGGCGCACGGTAGTGCCGAAGATATGCGCGTGAACGATTCCGAGGCGACTCTGGTCTTCAAGGCTCCTGGCTACAATGCGGAGGGGTTGATCGACACCAAAACCGGAGAATATCGGCTCACGATTTCTGCCCAAGGCTCCCTTTCGATCCTCAATGACCTCCACCGGGGTCGAGATTCGGGCAAGGGCTGGGGCTGGCTCATCGACATCTCCGGAGTGTTTCTCTGCTTTGTCGGCTTCACCGGAATCGGCATTTTGTTCTATCTCAAAAAAGTAAGAATCTCCGGTCTCGTAGTCTTTGCCGTCGGAACGGTGATCGTCCTCGTTTTGATGAAGATCGCAATCTGACACACCCGCCTGCGGTAAGACTGAGAGGTGATCTCCACCGTGATCTTTCTAGCCCTTACTCAGGTAGATCTTGCTAAACACATCTACCCGCTCGCAAAGGCGATTCCTTGCCCTCCTGTTGTCGTCGATGCGAGCGATTACCCAGCCGGAGAAGCTTGGGGCAATGCGGCAAAGGGGCTCGTCCAGAACTACTTCTCGACCGTGACGACTTGGCTCGGCACTGAGGACTACAAGGCACCGAAGGAGATTCGGCTTGTGATCAAAAAGGAGATCAATGTCCCCGCCTACGCCTCTGGTGGCACGATCACGATCAACGGAAAGTGGATCACAGATCATCCTGATGATCTCGGCATGGTGATCCACGAAATGACCCACGTCATTCAGCAGTACCCGGGCAGCCGACAAACTCCAGGCTGGCTCGTCGAAGGCATCGCAGACTATATCCGTTGGTGGAAGTACGAGCCAGAACTCCATGCCACGCGCGGTCGAACGAAGATCGATCCCGCGAAAGCAAAGTACACCGACTCCTACCGAACAACCGCCGTCTGGCTCGCCTGGTGCGGCCGAAAATACAACATGGGCCTCGTCCCTGCGCTCGATCGAGCGATGCGAAAGCGCCAAGATCCTCTGCCAGAGTTCAAGCGACTGACCGGCAAAGAGCCGCAGGAGCTTTGGGATGCGTTCGTCAAAGAGATCGGCTAGGGTCAATTGGGGGCTGAGATGAAACGGTGGGCAATTGCAATCATCACCTTTGGGCTCGGAGCCGCGGGAGTGGCATTCTTTCGCAAGCCAGCGGCCTCCATCCAAATCATAGATGTCGAAGACGCATTCCCACGTGCGATGAGTTGGAACGGGGAATTCCTGGCATTACGTGGAAAGGGGAACTCGCTCGTGGCCTACTCGACCAAGACCGGCGCCACGACAATTCCAGACCCGAAAGGAACGGAAGATGCCACTTGGACCTGCGTTGCCAACGATGGGACGTTCTACGGATTGGCGAGAAGATCGGGCACCAAAGCTGAGATTCAACCATTCTCATGGCGGCAATCCGGTGGAATCCAGATTGGCAAGAGTGGCGACCTGCCTGAGGGCTATGTCGTCCTTGCAGTGGATGAATCCTCTCGAAAGTATCTCGTTCAAAGACCTGGTGACTGGAATAGCTCCTCTTTTCTAGAGCTCGGCCAACCCATGCGACCGTTGCCCGTGCTTAACAAAGGAGACGTTCCATTTGCGGGAAGGATGAGCCGGGATGGGTCGGTAGTATCTGGTTGCATCGATGACCGGCACGATCGAAAGCCAGCGATTTGGGTCCGAGATCATCTAGAAGTCGTCCCTGTGCCTCCCGCTAAGTCTCCCATTGCCATCAGGTCGATGGCTCAAGTGCTTGCGATTGATCCGACCGGCTCTGCTGCCGTCGTCACCGGACCGAGCCCAGAGCAGGCTTACCGCTGGACGGGTGGAAAGCTCACCACAATTTACGACTTCACCCCGAAACAAATCGCACCCAAACTCACTGGCGAAGTTCGAGACGGGATGGAGATGGCAAGACTTCCGCCGTTCGACACCGTTGAGTTTAAGTGCATCTCGCACGAAGGGAAGCGAATCTACGGCACCCATCACGGGGGGCAGTTCGGAGAAATCGAAACTGCGCTCGTCTGGACTGAAGACCAAGGACTTGTCAACTTAACAGACTGGCTGAAGAGGAACTACCGCATCGATGTGCATAAACTCAATTTGGCTGGAGTTCAAAGCGCTACCTCCGACGGACGTACGCTCATTGGCTACGGAGTAGAAGGGAAGAAGCTAAAGACATTTATCCTGCACCTTCCAGAGTGAGCTTGATCAAACTCAACCGAGGTCCCTTTGACCCGCTGCCGAACATATTTCTGAAAAATGATGCGTTCTGCGGGTGAAATGATCTGTTCTCGCGTAGAAATCCTTGTCATGTCCCCTCGGCCTGAAGTAGAGATGAAGCCACTCAACCCGGTTGCAGATATTCAAAACACCCCCGATGATCGAAACATCGCCATCGACAAGGTAGGTGTTCGTGCGGTCAAATATCCGATTAACGTTCGGGAGAGAGACAACGGACCCCAACACACCGTCGGCGTCTTTTCGCTCACCGTCGATCTACCGCGAGAATATAAAGGCACCCACATGAGTCGGTTCCTCGAAGTCCTGAGTCAACACAATCACGATCTCAGTCCTGAAACGATTCCTGGGATTCTCACCCAGCTCCGAGAAAAGCTCAAGGCTCAAACCGCGCATCTTGAAGTGAAGTTCACGATGTTCCGCGAGAAGGCAGCTCCCGTTACGGGCAAGAAGGGAATGATGGGCTACGAGTGCGGATTCATCGCCGCGGGCGGAGCGATCGAGGACTTTCAACTGTATCTTTGCGTGCCCGTTGCAACCCTTTGCCCGTGTTCAAAAGAGATTTCGAACTACGGCGCACACAACCAGCGTGGTTACGTCACGGTCAAAGTTCGGCCAAATGGTCTCCTTTGGCTCGAAGACGTGATTGACATGATCGAAGCTGCTGGTTCTGCTCCGCTCTATCCGGTTCTGAAGCGACCGGACGAAAAATTTGTCACTGAGCAAGCCTACGACAACCCGAGATTTGTAGAGGATCTTGTGAGAGAAGTTGCACTCGCTTTTGATCGTCACGACCGTGTTTCAGCGTACGAGATCGAAGTCGAGAATCACGAGTCGATTCATGATCACAACGCCTACGCCTACGTGAGTCGAACGAAAGCCTAAGCAAATCGAGCCTTCGGCACGGAAATTGATGGTGTATTCACCAGGAAGGTTTGTCCATGTTGAAGGCTCCAGCACGATTTGCAATTGGCGTTACCGCAGCCGCTCTTCTCGCCATCGGCGGTTGTGGCGGTGGCGCAGGTATTCCCACGAAGACTTACACACTCAGTGTCACCTGGCCCCAAAGGGTGCGAGACATCACCGCTCCTGCGAGTGCACAGTCGCTGAGAATGGTCATCAAGGGAATTCTCCCGAACGGATCAGACTACGAGATGATTCTCAACCGTCCGAAAGAACTCGGACCGGTCACGAAGACTTACACGTTTAAGGCGGCCTTCTTGACGATCGCGACTCCGGTCTACGTTGACTTCCTGTCGGACTATGATGCTTCTGGCCAAGTAGTAGCGAATGGGTCGGGAACCACTACCACTTCAGGCAACGGAGTGACCGGAAGCAACATTTCGATTCCGGCGATCACCGCGTCCTCAAAGATCGCGACTCTCGTGGTGCCCAGAATGCAGCGACTCGATCCATTTGGTAGCAAGGATCTTCAGTTCTCAGCGCTAGACAGCAGTGGTGCAATCATCGCGATTCCGTATGGTGCTTGCCTCTGGGCGACCGAGGACGAATCCATCATCAGCTTCTTTAAAGGGACAGCGAATGGCGTGGGGCGAGGTTGGACGAATGTGACTGCTAGAGTCGATGGCCTAACGAGTGCTCCTACACGAGTGATGGTATTGCCAAAGCTCGCTACCCTCTCGATTATTCCTGGGCAGCAAATCAAAGTAGGAGCAACTGGAACCGTGAATTTCAGCGCTACGGACGCAAACGGCGCTGTAGTTAACTTCCCAAATGACGAAGCGGAATATGAGAGCCTCAACACGGGAGTCCTGAAGTTCGTCAATTCCCGACCGGTCGGAGTTTCGGCTGGAAATGCTCTGGTGAATATGCGCTACAAGAATTCGGACGGTAGTTACACCAACGCCTTCACCGAGACTTGGATGGTCGTCCCCTAAGTCCCTTGGGCTGAGTTGTCAAGGCAGTCCAAGACGTAGACTGCCTTGACGGCATGGCATATCGAGACTTTCAAGACTTCATCGAAACCCTACGTTCGAAAGGCGAGCTAAAGCAGGTTGACCATCCGGTTAGCCCAACTCTAGAAATCACCGAAATTGCCGACCGGGTGATGAAGAAAGATGGCCCTGCACTCCTCTTCACGAACGTCGTTGGCCAACCCCATCGGCTTGGAACCTCGAATCCTGACTCCGCAGTGATCGGACACCAAACGATTCGGGATCCTCAGCGAGAAGCCGGACTTGCTCCGATCAGATACGATTTTCCCGTTGCGATCAACACAATGGGCTCCCGTCGCCGAATGTCGCTAGCGCTAAGCTGTGACGACTTCGAAGAGCACGCTGCCCGAATCGCATCGCTCCTAAAACCTGAGCTGCCTAAAGGCCCCGCCGCAGCCATCGCCAAATTACTTGAGGTCGCAGGAGAACTGAAGGGAGTTCCACCGAAAGAGGTCGGCAAAGCCAAATGCCAAGAGATTGTTTGGCAAGGTGACGAGATCGACCTCACCAAACTTCCGATCCTGACGTGTTGGCCAGAAGACGGTGGCCCGTTTGTCACCTTGCCGCTAGTGTTCACTCACGACCCGAACACCGGGAAGCGGAACGTGGGGATGTACCGCATACAGCTCTACGACAAGAAGACCTGCGGCATGCACTGGCAAATGCACAAGACCGGCATGCGACAGATGGAAGACGCCGGGGCGAAGAAGCAGAATCTTGAAGTCTGCGTCGTCCTTGGCGGCGACCCTTCGATCACCTTTAGCGCGATTTCACCACTTCCTCCCGGGATCGACGAGATCAATTTTGCCGGCTTCTTGCGACGGGAGCGCGTCCGAATGGTGAAAGCAAAGACCGTCGACATGATGGTGCCTGCCGATGCTGAGATCGTTATCGAAGGATTTGTTGACCCAAGTGAGCGACGGCTAGAAGGACCCTTCGGAGATCACACCGGCTACTACTCTCTTGCTGAGATGTTCCCCGTGCTTCACGTGACTGCAGTGACGATGCGAGAAAAAGCGGTCTATCCAGCAACGATCGTAGGAGTTCCGCCGATGGAAGACGGCTGGATGGGAAAGGCGGTTGAGCGCATCTTCTTGCCGATGGTTCAGCTGACTGTGCCGGAAATCATTGACATGAACCTTCCGGTCGAGTCGACGTTCCACAACCTCGCGATCGTAAAAATTCGCAAGAAATATCCGGGTCATGCGTTCAAGGTTATGAATGCAGTCTGGGGTCTGGGGCAGCTTGCCTTCACTAAGATCGTCCTGATTGTCGACGAAGACTGCGATGTTCAAAACCTGCAAGAGGTGCTCTTCCGGTTTGGCGCCAACTTTGATCCGGGGAGAGACGTGCTTCTTTCGAAAGGGCCAGTCGACCAGCTCGACCACGCGGCCCAGATCATGGGCTTTGGGGGGAAGATCGGATTTGACTGCACACACAAGTGGCCAGGCGAAAACGGCTTCAACCGACCCTATCCCAAGCTGATCAAGATGGACGACGACATCAAGGCTCGCGTGGACAAAATGTGGGCAAATTTGGGTCTCTAGTCCAAAGGGATCTATGCAAGTCGTAAGGCTTCGTTGTATGGTTTATCTGAGCTAGGGGCTTGCCGCTCCTTGAACCTGAGATGAACATACAACTGGAGAGATCGCTTGTTCGATGAGCGAAATTGATCGAAGATTACGCAGATGGAAAGCGGCCGTCGAATCCCTCGAATGCGCCCCGACTCTCAGTAATGACGAGTACCTCGCGCTCGTTGATCTAAGGGAAGCGCTGCACGAAGCGGTTGCCCACCATCCGCAGCCGACCGAACTTTGCGCCATCGACAGTCGCTTTAAGGCCGTAACGGACGAAGTACCCGAGTGCATCTGGGGTGTACAGGTCGGCATCGAAAATTGCTGGACTCCACACAAGCACTGGTGGTATTTCAGAGACCTGAAGCGCTGACCAACGGCGGTAGCATATCTGTGTGGGCGATTCGCCTCTTTCTCCAACGGTTCGGGTCGCGGACGTTGCGCTCGATCCTAGAACAGTGGGGATCGAGGCACTCTACACCTACAAAGCACCCTCAGATCTTGAGGTCGGCGATGCTGTGCTCGTTCCCCTGGGTGGAAGAGTGCTTCTCGGATTTGTGGTCGCGATCGACGATCGCACGGAAGCTCAGCTGGGATTCCCCGTCTCTGCCCTGAAGCCACCACAGAGTCGGGTAGCTGGTCTCAACCTTCCTCCGTCAAGTATCGAACTTGCGCGATATGTGAGCCGCGACGTCTTGTGCTCGCTGTCAAATGCACTATCCCCCGGACTGCCACCCGGAGCAAAGGATCGCCTTCAAACCGTGTGGCGACTGGTGCGCACTCCGGGTCTGAACGATTCGCTCAAGCCGGTCGAACAGGAAGTCGTAAGAGTCCTTCAAGACTCCGGCGGAGAGTGGACGGAAACCAAGAAGCCCGAGGCATCGAGCATCCCAAGAACACTCCAAGCACTGAGGAAAGCAGGTTGGGTCGACCGAGAGGTGCGACTTCAGTGGAGTTCGCAGTCAAGTCGGAAGGTCGCGCTCTTCCGGCTATCGTCGGATGACGCAAAGATCGAATCCTTTCTGCACAAAGAAGGAAAGCGCCGTCCTGCGCAGTCCCTTGTCTTGATGACCCTCCTCGCCGCCCAACGGCCCACACTTTCCGCTGCAGAACTCAAGGCGATGGCAGGGGTCACCGAAACCTCCATCCGAGCGCTCGTCCAAGCAGGTTTGCTGGAGACAGTTACGGCAGACGGTGAACCGATGGGCGAGGCCCCTCACCCAAACCCAGCCCAACAACTCGCGATCGACGCGATCACCGATTCGGTCCAAGCTCGACGATCTGATGGGTTCTTGCTCTTTGGTGTCACGGGCAGTGGAAAAACCGAGGTGTATCTTCAGGCAGCAGCGGAGGCGCTCAAAGCAGGCCGTCAAGTCCTCTACCTCGTGCCAGAAATCGCGCTGGCGGCCCAGGCGATTCACCAACTTCGTCGGCGATTTGGCTCTACGGTGGCGATTATTCACTCCGAACTTGCCGCCGCAGAACGGCTTGAGAACTGGATGCGGATCCGTCGTGGGGAGGCCTCGATCATCGTTGGCGCTCGTAGCGCAATCTTTGCTCCTGCCTCAAACGTGGGCCTCATCATCATGGACGAGGAACACGAGGCGGCCTATAAACAGGAGTCGTCGCCAAGATACCACTCCAAGAGGCTCGCCACTTTCTTGAGCCAACTTCACCAGGCTCCTGTGGTTTTCGGCTCAGCGACGCCGAGCATCGAGTCGTACTTCTCTGCAGAAGCTCGCGAGGCTGGCGGAGAGGGATTGATCTTGCTGAACCTGCCACATCGAACCGCAAGCGCAAAGCTGCCAGAGGTCAAGATTGCCGACCTCACGCAAGTCTTTAAAGGAGGGCAGCCGAGCCTGTTTGTCCAAGAACTTCAAGATGCGATGGCTCAGCGACTCGAAGCAAAAGAGCAGACGATCCTCTTCCTCAACCGCCGCGCCTACGCTTCGTTTCTTATTTGCAGAGACTGCGGACACCAGTTCATGTGCCCGAACTGCGCAGTTTCTCTAAGTTATCACCGAAAGGAGACCAGGCTACGGTGTCACCACTGTGACTATGCCGAAGCGGTTCCTGACGCCTGCCCGGTCTGCGAAGGGACTCGACTTAAGCCGTTCGGAGTTGGGACCGAGAAAGTCGAAGAAGCAGTCAAGGCGATGTTTCCTGAAGCCCGAGTCGCCCGACTTGACCGCGATGTTGCCCGCCGGAAAGGTGCGCTGGAACAGACATTAGCCGCCTTCCGTGGAGAAGACCTAGACATCCTCGTCGGTACGCAAATGGTCGCGAAGGGTCTCGACTTCCCAAATGTCACTCTCGTAGGAGTCATTGCAGCCGATATCTCCTTGAACCTGCCTGACTTCCGGAGCAGCGAGCGAACCTTCCAATTGCTGAGCCAGGTCGCGGGACGTGCTGGACGAGGGACGAAGCCCGGCGAAGTCATTATTCAGACCTTCAATCCTGAACATCCTGCGGTGCTTCTCGCTCAGCATCATGACTACGTGGGCTTCTTTGAGTCCATCAACGAAGAGCGGAAGGGCGCTCTTTATCCTCCCTACTCCAGGCTCATCAACATTGTTGTGAGCGGGGAATCGAGGCCACGAGTGGATCTTCGCTCGAAAGAAATCGGGGAAAGGTGCCGTGAAGTACTTCAGACAGGAGGGCTCCTCCAGGTTCTCGGGCCTGTTGATTGTGTGCTAGAACGAGTCCAAAATCGATGGCGACGACATCTACTTCTGAAGCTCGCCCCGACGTGCCCCCTCGATCGGATCCAAACGGCGATTGGAGAAGAGGTCGATGACAAAGTCCAGGTCGTAATTGATGTCGACCCTTACTCGCTCATGTAGAACGAATCCTGTCCCGGAATCGTTCATAGGTGTATGAGTAAGGCAACACGTGTCCTCGTCGCGCTGTTTATTGCTGCAATCCTTGGGTTCGGTGGGTATGCCATGCTCGCCCGTCCCGATG
>JBBRHU010000013.1:0-20082 GCA_038222255.1 Fimbriimonadales bacterium
AAAAACTCTACCACAAAATGTTGAAAACTCTCGCCTAGTTCTTCAAAATCGTAAAAAGGCTCTTTACGCGCTCCCGCCAACCATTCGCTCCCGTCGCTGGCGAGAGTTCCTCGTAGCACTGAAGCGCGTAGACGGCGAGACCGATTGCTGTAGCATCTCCTGCATCAATATTCGAGCCAAACCCCTCTGGGTGCGCGACTCGAACGCGGAGGTGCTTCGCGACCTGATCAAATGGCTTGTCCACTCCTGGAAGTTTGCTTCCCTTTCCGGTCAAGACAATGCCTCCCGACAGCACCTGTCCAAAACCGCTCTTATCGATGTGCTGACAACACAACGTAGCGATTTCGCGAACACGGCTTTCGATGATTTCGGCAAGGACTCTCCTTAGAAGTGGCCGGGCGTCATCATGCCCGAGCTGGACCACATCAACAATCTCCTGCTCCGAAACGCGTTCCGGTTCAGCGGTTCCGTACCGAAGCTTCAGTCGCTCTGCTTCTTCTGGAATCGTCTGCAACAGCTGAGCGACGTCGCTCGTTATGCTGTTCGATCCGACAGGGACTGTTGCCGCGTAGGCGATCGAACCGTTCACTAAAATGGCAACATCGGTCGAGTCGCCGCCAAGATCGATCACCGCAACTCCGCTTACAAAGTCGCCCTCCTTACAAACGCCCATCGCGCTCGCAAGCCCGCTGAAAATCATCTGCTCAACCGCGTAGCCTGCGCCCTGTATTGCCCGCTCAACGCCTTGGATAATCGAGGACTGTGCACTGACCAAGAAAGTTGTGACTTCGAGTCGTCCACCTGTCTGGCCGATCGGTCGGTGCACGTCTCGAACACCATCAACTTTGAACTCACGCGGAATGGCCTGAATCAATTCACGGTCGCTCGCAAGGATCATCGAGCGGCTGTGATTGACGACCTCGAGGACATCTTGGTGGGTGATCTGCCGAGATCGCGGCACAATCGGCTTCATGCCGCGTCCGGTAAGTCCCTCTAGGTGAGCACCGCTAATCGATACGACGAGCTCCGTAACTTCTGCATCGGCGACTTGTGCGGCCTCGCTCACCACTTGACGAATAGCCTCCGTCGCAGCAGCATGGTCAACAATCACGCCCTTCTTGATGCAATCCCAAGACTGATGCTTGAGCGCGAGCACCTTTGTGCGACGCGAGCCTTCATTTGAGGCGATCAGGCAGGTCACTTTGGTGGACCCCAAATCGAGAACGGCAGCTAGGTTCGGATTCATGAATTAGACTCAATTTGGGCGTTCGCACTCGCCTGAAGTGCAGCTTGCATCTCTTTCCGCTCACGGTTGTCGTTCCACTTTGTGAGCATAAATCGACGGATCAGGCTTAGATTATTAAAGATTCGCCCACCTAATACCAGTGCCACGGCAAGAAAAAGGTTGATTAAGATCTTGTCGCCGAGCCAGGAAAGAAAAAAAGCGATCAGGCAGTTTGAAAAAAAACCTGTGATGAAGACGTCCGACCGGAATTTCTGTTCGAGGGCGCTGCGGATTCCACCGCAAACGGTATCAAGACCGGCTAGACAAGAAATCGCCAAATATTGCCCCATCGTTCCGGGGATCGGACCGAGTCGCAAGACGAATGCAAAGAGGACTCCAACGAGAAGTCCAATGATCGGGATCAGGATCATTTGGGCTCCTTCGTTGGTTGGGCGATCTTCTTGCTCGTCGGTCCTGCGTATGCGGGCAACTTCAGGAGTTTGGAGGTTTCGATCTGGACCATGCGGGGGTCGGTCTGTCGAATCTCTGCAAGTACACCGCCGGGCATTCCCATTGCGCCCAGAAGCGTTTTTGCTTTTCCGATGGCGCGAATCTCGAACGGCGGCGCGATACGCTCGCCGCTCATGTATACCGTCGGCCCCGCGCAACGGAAATAAGTTCCCGTGGCCACACGATTATCGTTCACGCTGATTGCTTCGGCACCCGCAGCGAACAGTTCGTTAACAACCTTGAGCACGTCTGTGTCGTGGATGATCGTGTCAAGTACAGGAAGGCTCGGCAACGCTGTTCCAGCGTTGTTTGGGATCAAATCGCGAAGTCGGATCACGATCCCCTCACCTTCGATCGGCGAGATTGCAGCAAAACTCTTCAGTTCTTGAAGGCTATCGTTGAGCGCTTTGGACTGTCCACCCTGGTTCGAAATCGCGTTCTGCAGTTTGGTGTTTTCTGCACGCAATTTCTTGACTTCATCTTGAACTTGGGTGTATCGCTCAGGGTCGACGATGGATTCGTTGACTCGTCTCTGCTGATCGGTCATTGCAGAAAAAATGCGCGTCTGGCGGTTGTCGGTGGTGACCCAAGCGAGTGCAATCATGAATCCCAAGACACAACACATTCCAGACACGGGAACAACCCATGATTCTCCTTGAAATCTACTTGCGAATGGATTCACTACTTTTACTTTTCTCTCTTTAACCCGCTAATCATCGGTGATTTCGGATCCATCAGGTTGAGGGTGACTTCTTGCCCACTCTTCAGGATCTCACTCGTCAACTGGACCTTTGCTTGGTCCAATTTTGCTGTGAGGTTTTGGTTTGTGCCGAAGAGACAACGTACCCCGTCTACATTTAAGCATAGGCCCCCAGATTCATCGATCACAATGCCTACGTTGGACTGCGGAAAAGCAGCTTTTGCATCAGAAGCTAGCCGAGCAAGGGTTGCTGCATCGTAAGTCGAGAACAAAGAAAACGATGGCCGAGGGAAGTAGGTGAGTTGCAAGGTCGGCAAATCTTCTCTTTCCTTCGAGAGCGGGAACATCACGCCATCCCAAGAGACTCCGACCGCGTGATTTTCTTCGAGCACCAGCGTGGGCTCACGATAGCTCACCTTCAGCCTTCCAGAACCGAACACGTTTCGACTCAACACCGCTGACCGCATTCCTGGAATCTCAAGCACCTCGCCTTCAATTGTTCGTGGATTAATCTGGAGGCAGGGCTTCCCTGCCCACTTTTGAATGGATTCCTCGACACCGAGCCGATCACTCGGGTCCGCACCTTCGACCACCACTCTTCTGAGGTTTGTAATCGGGCTGTACGCAAGTCCAAGCGACGTGCTGACTACAAACCCAATCCAAAGAAATGGGGCTGCTTTTAACCTCGTCCTTCGTTTCTTTCGCTTACGTGCGGGCATAGCGTTCGATTGCGTCTACGACAAGACGCTGGCATAGTTCGTCAAATGGTATTCCAGATGCAAGCGCGCTGTTGGGTAACAACGAGGTGCCAGTCATTCCGGGCAAAGTGTTGATCTCCAACACAAAGATTTCTTCTCCTCGAACAATCATATCCGTCCGAGTTGCGCCTTCGCAGTTCATCACCTCATGAGCTTTCAAGGCGATTGCCCTGGACTCCTCAAGCAGATGCTCGGGCAGGCGGGCTGGAACAATCTCCTCGGTCGCACCAGGGGTGTACTTGCTCTCGAAGTCGTACTGACCACTGGTCGGAGCAATCTCCACTGGGAGGAGTGCGGTGTGGCCAAGAACTGGCGTCGAGATTTCCATGCCGACCACCATTTCTTCAACGATCACCTTACCGCCATAGGCAAGTGCTTTTGTGATAGCAGGTCGAAGTTGAATTGGGTCGTGCACGAACGTGACCCCTACCGTCGAGCCTTCGGCGTTTGGCTTCACCACAAGCGGCAACGGAATATTGATTTCTGCTTCAGCATGGTCGACGATCACACCGAGCGGAACTCGGATTCCCTGCTCTTTCAAGATCCGCTTGGTCAGCGACTTATCCATGCAAATGCTACTCGCCTGAATGCCTGAACCCGTGTAGGGAATGTGAAGCAGTTCAAGTAATCCCTGCAAGGCACCGTCCTCTGCATTGGTTCCGTGGACTGCGAGGAAAGCCAGATCCGGCCTATCTGGACCGACGAAAAGCGACAGGTCACCCTTGCTCAGCAAACGCTCGGTGACGTCAACGAGCCGACTGGCGTGGCCCAGCCTCAGTAGCGCTTGGTGAATCGCACGCCCCGAAAGGATGCTCACTTCCCGCTCGGAAGAGTCTCCAGCGTACAGCACGGCAATCCGGAGTTGCTGACGACCCTCCGTCACCTGTTTCGAATGCACCAAACCTCGATTCAGTTCATTAATCAGCTTTGGAGCGAAGTCCGCAATATTTCCCGCGCCCATGCCAACCACGACGTCTCCGGGCTTGAGGAGCCGAGAGACTAACTTTGGAAGCAAATGGCGACTCGGCACATATCGAACCGGGCAGGTCACCTTCTCCGCGATGCGAGCAGAGCTCACGCCTGGAATCGGTGCCTCACGGGCTGGATAGATGTCGGTGATCACAAGGAGGTCAGCTGCGCTCAGCGTTTCCGCAAATTCAGACAGAAGCTTTTCAGTTCGTGAATACAGGTGGGGTTGAAAGACAACAACGAGACGCCGCTTTCGATCGCCTTGGCAATACCTCTCTCTGATCGCTTGGATTGTAGCCGCGACTTCTGAAGGGTGATGGGCGTAATCGTCAAGAATGGTGAGCTCGCCAACCTCGGGATGATTGCTGTCGAAAAGTCGCTCAAGCCGTCGCTCAGCACCGGTGAAGCCGAGCACTCCGGCCATCATGCGAATCATCTCCGCCCCAGCAAGTCCACCAGCCATCAGCGCTCCGCAAGCATTTAGCGCATTGTGTCGTCCAGGCAGCGTCGGCTTCTTGTCTCCGAGCCCAGCAAAGTTGAGCCCCGCCGTGCTGAGAGACAGCCCCAGTTTATTCGCAATCTGCCGGCCCCACTCGACACTCAAACCATAGGAAAACGCCGCGACCGAAGAAAGCTCGGCGACTTCTGCGGCACCTCTATCCTCAGAACAATAAACGAGGAACCCGGTCGGCGGGATCGATTCGACGAACCTCACAACGCTGTCGCGCAGATTCTCGTAGGTGCCGTGATAATCGAGGTGGTCAGCTTCGAGATTGGTGAGAACTACGATTTCTGGTCGCAAGTCGTGGAACGCATCGTAGGCTTCACACGCCTCCACGACGGCCCAATCCCCATCACCTTCTCGTACTGGACCACCCCAAGACGGAATGTTCGCCCCGACAATCACGAGCGGATCGAAGCCAGCCGAAGTAAGCCCGGCGCCGAGCATCCCGGTCGTGGTCGTCTTTCCGTGGGTGCCCGTTACGGCAATGACCCGCTTGCCTTGAAGAAGCCAGCCAAGTGCCTGAGATCGCCGAAAAAGCGGGAGTCCAAGCTCGCGAGCGCGGCAAACCTCCGGAGAACTATCGAGGTCTATGGCGTCCGTGAGAATCACTCCCATCTGGTCTGTGATTCCCTCTCCTGTGTGTCCGATCTGAATGCTGATGCCCTCTTCCTGCATTCGTTCAATCATCGGCGAGGCAGTGGAGTCGGTGCCAAAAACTTTATAGCCGCGATGCTTCAACATCCTGGCGAGAGCGCTCATACCTGCGCCTCCGATGCCGACAAGAAAGAACTCGCGGAACTGTGTCAGCTCAGCCGTAGCGGCAAAGTTTTCGATGATCTCTTGTCGCTTTCTCATTTAGAAACTCCAAAAATGGTCGCGACGATTCGATCTGTTGCTTCTGGCATATCCCACTCTTTAAGACTCTTGAAAGCCGCTTCTCGTTTTTCAGAAGCGGTTAACCAGGTCGTTAGTTCATTTGACACGAATTCAGCGCTCGCGTCCGCCTGATTGATCAAACTTGCAGCCCCCATCTTAACAAACTCCTTAGCATTATGAAGCTGGTGATCGTTCGCAGAATTCGGCAAGGGTATTAAGATGGACGGAGTCCCGAATACCGCCCATTCTGCGAGGCTTCCCCCACTTCGACCAAGTACGACCATCGCCGATGCTAAACATTCTCCCATTTCTGATCCACTTAGAAAGGGTCTCAGAGTCAGGTTTGGCGCAAGTGCTTGCTGCCTTAGCTCGTCATAGTTTTTTTCGCCCGAGACCAAGGTGAAGGCATGGTTCGGAAAACGTGGTGCGAGTTGTAGGGCGAGTTCATTGAGGAAGACTGAACCTTGGGATCCACCCAAGAAAAGGACGTTGCCCGTCTCTGCAGGCGCACTTCTCGCAAGAGCGCGCAACTCTGGGCGGATAGGCTGCCCCGTCCGAACCATTTGCGGTAATTGGATGAATTCCGGCGTCGATTGAAACACGAAAGTGAACGCACTGGATTTTTGCGCAAACATCGACAATGACCTTGCGGGATTGCTATCGATGCTGTGCAGCACATAGGGGATCCTCAAGTCACGCGCTGCTGCCACAACCGGCCCCCCGCTGTAGCCTCCGGTGGAGAACACTACGTCTGGTCCAAGAAGCCGGAGGGCTTTATTTGCTTGGAACTGCGATTGCTTAAGCTTCAGCGCAGAGCGGAGCCCGCGAAGGGTTCGCAGCGAGTAGAGCGGTTCGGAAGGAAATCCCTCAAACGGAATTCCCAGCTGAGTCGCCGCAAGTTTCTCCCGCCCGCGGTGCGAGCCAAAGTAGTGAAGTTCAGCCCCGCTTAGCGCTGCGACGCGTCCTACTTCAAGCGCGGGATAGACGTGTCCGCCCGTTCCGCCACCGGTCAGTACCAGCTTCACGCGCAACCCCCTTCTTCGCTTGGAGTCCAAGCACCGACTGACAAACACCGAGAGCAAACCATAGCGAAAGCAAACTTGATCCACCCGACGAAACAAACGGGAATGGGATTCCGATCGCAGGGAGGAAGGCGTTCGCCATCATCATGTTGGTGCATCCCTGCACAGCTAACCACGCGGCACAGCCGTATATGACCAACCGGGTGAAATTATTAGCTGCTCTGGCAGCGAGCATCGTCATCCACCAAACCATCGCTCCGAGCAGCGCGAGCACGCCAAGCGCGCCAACCATCCCGGTCTCTTCTCCGACAGTAGCCATCACAAAGTCAGTCGTCGCAGCGGGCAGGCGGGTCTTAGCTTGTCCTCTACCAATTCCAACACCAATGATCCCACCTTCAGCGATTGATGCTTCTGATTGAATCGTTTGGTAGCCCTCATCATCAAAGTGTTCGGGCTTCCATCGACCAGCGTGGTTGACAATTCTTTCCTTGCGGTAAGACTGCGCGTTGACCAGATAGACACCTGTGATCGCGAGCACAGTCGCTAGGAGCACCGTTGACTTCCAGCTAACCTTGCCAAGGATCATGAGCATGAACGAGACAAACAGCACAACCGCGGCCGTCCCAAGGTCCTTCTCGTGCTCGATCATGTAAGCGGCCAGGAGGACAAGCACAATCGGAAAGGCGCGCTTAGCTTTGGGAATGAGGACGTGTTTCATAAATCCCCACCCATCCTTGTAAGGCTTTGTGACCTCCGACCAAACGGGCCTGTCAGCAAATACGGAGGCGAGATAGAGAATCGATGTGATCTTAACAAACTCAGCCGGCTGGACCAAGATGCCGATGTTAAGCCACCGCTTCGCCTGGTTCTGTTCTTGCCCGAACAGTTCAACGCAAAAGAGGAGCGCGACACTGATGCCAAATAACCAGGGTGCCGCCTTCTTCCAAAACGTGGGTTTTACAAAGACGAGTGCAAATGAGATGACAACGCCCAGCAAAAGCAGTCCAAACTGCACGATAAATTCGCGCGGCAACATGCCCTTATTAGCGGCAAGAGACTGCGCATACCCGGCGTCGAGTATCGCAAAGAGTCCGATAACGGACAAAACCAGCCCCAACATCCATAGGGGCGCATCAACGTGCTTCCATGCTCGATTCATTGCTCAGCCACTCCTTGGCAATCGCTCTGAATACATTACCACGATCCACGAAGTCGCGGAACTGGTCTGATGAGGCACATCCTGGTGCGAGCATGATAGTTTCGCCCGGCTTGACGACGGCCGTACTCGCCCGAAACGCCTCTTCCATCGTGTCGAAAACGCCATGGGTTCCTCCCAACATTGAGTTGAGCGATGGGCCATCACGCCCGAACAAGTACACGCGATGCATGTGGCCTTGGAGATAACCACGAAGCGGTTTGAAGTCGAGATCCTTGTTTACGCCGCCCATGAGCAGGTGCACGACACCTCGAAGTCCCATCGTGCTTCGGAGCACGGCGTCGGGATTGGTACACATCGAATTGTTGATGACTTCGATCCCACCGCGCTTGCCCACTCGCTCCATTCTGTGGGCCAGACCAGGAAAGTCTGTCAACGCTTGAATGATCTCGTGCGGCAATGCCCTCTCCACTTTGACCGGCTGAGCGTAGACCGAGCGCTTTTTGCTCAGCTTCGCAGTACGGTCGTCGATAGCCTTGCGAACGAGCTCAGCCGCACGTTCGTTGCCTTGCTCCGCCAAGTTGACCAGTGCACCATAAGCGAGCATCATCGCCATCGCCGAGTTGGTCAGATTGATCTCCTCTTCGAAGTTCAACGCTCCATGGTTGATGACTTCGCCAAACACGACGAGCCGATCTGTTTCGACTCGAGCATCGTCGCTTGTTGCTCCGAAAGTTAGAATTCGGGGAGCGTCAACTTTAGGGGATGGCTTTCCCCGACGCGACGTCTTTAGCTTTCCGGGTGGGATCACGACGGGATCGTTCGCCCGAACAATCGCGAATTCTGCTGGCGTCAGAGCGCTAAAGATGCGCATCTTCGTCGCGGCGTAATCGTCGAACGAGTTGTCGTACCTGGGCAGGTGGTCAGGTGTGATGTTGGTGATACCCGCGCTTATCGGGCGAAACTCTTCGATCCATTCCAGTTGGAAGGAGCTGATCTCAGCAACGAGTATTTGATCCGAAGTGCTGGAGAGCGCATGCTCGGTGAGCGGTGCTTCACCAAACCCAGAACCATAGATATTGCCGCAAAGCTTCGCATCGAACCCACAACCGGTGAGGGCAAGGTAGGTCATTACCGTCGTAGTGCTCTTGCCGTTCGTCCCGGTGAGCGCGACAATGGGTGCCTTCGAGATACGGTAGGCAAATTCGATTTCTCCCCACACGCGCTTGTTCGCCGCCAGCGCATCCAAAATCCGCGCATGGTCTCGGGGAATCGCTGGGTTGACGACGAGGACGTCGTAGCTGCCTTCGTCGATCTGTTGCGTCCAGGCTAATTTTGCTTCGATGCCGATCGAATGTAGGGCATCAAGAAGCTCTGGCTTGTGCAGTCCACCAGCCGGACTCTCGTCGTACACAGTTGCCTGCCATTGTTTTTCGTGGCAGGCTCGTGCAATTGCCAAACCGCTACGGCCGAGTCCCAGAATTGCAAAGCGCAGTTCAGACATCCGCTAAGATTGTGGCCGAATCTTGCCCTACGCCTCAGCGAGCAGGGCGTAGAGCTTTCTCTCAAGCGTCTCGCGAAGGTCGGTGATCGTAATCCGGTCGATAACTTCTGCGGCAAAGGCGTAAACCAAAAGTGCCTGCGCTTTTTCCTTCGGAATTCCTCGAGCACGAAGGTAGAAGAGAGCGTCTTCGCGAAGCTGCCCTATGGTTGCTCCATGCGTACACTTAACGTCGTCAGCGAAGATTTCAAGCTGGGGCTTGGTATTAATCGTCGCGGTTGGGCTCAGGAGGAGGGCTTGGTTAGTCTGCTTAGCATCGGTCTTCTGGGCGTCTTGGTACACGAAAATTTTGCCGTTAAAGACTCCGACACTTTTGTCGCGGAGAACACCTTTGTAAACTTCGAATGAGTTGCAGTTCGGGAAGGCGTGGTCGATCCGAGTGTGGTTGTCCACAATCTGCTCTCCCGTAGCCAAGTAGACGGCGTTCAGCCAAGTCTCCGTGTGTTCGCCATTGAGCCAGACGTTGAGGTCAAGCCTCGCGACTCGGCCGCCAAAGTGGACAACATTGCTTGTGTAGGTCGACGACGACTCCTGGTGAACAGCGAGGTTGCCGATGTGAACCGTATTCGAAGATTCCTCCTGAATACGATCGTGCTCAAGAATTGCGTGATTCGCCAAAACAACTTCGGTCACGGGCACATTAAATGCTTCTCCGCTCAGTCCAACGTAGGACTCAACGAGCTTCATCTGTGCGTTTTCTTCCAGCACGACTAGCACTCGCGGGAAAGCAGCGAACGGCTTCCCTTCGCCCTTCGAAACGAAAGCGAGGTGTACGGGGAGTTCGACGACGACGCCTTTCGGAACATAGACGACCACGCCTTCACCGAGGTAGGCCGTATTCAGGTAGACAAATCGCTCGTCATTGGTCGAACCTAGCCGACCCTTGAGCGATGCAACCGCACCGAGCCAGCGTTCCACAACCTCGGGGAGCACCTCGTAGGCGTCTTGCAGGGACCCAACAAACACACCTTCGGGAAGAACGGCTTCGTCCGCAACTTCCGGCGCGACCTGACCATTCACAAACGTGTAGGTGTGGGCGACAACCTTTGAAACCAGCGTCGAGTCAAGCTCCGATCGTTCGATGTTCACGCCATACGCGGGGGCGTAAGCGGTTTCCTCGACAAACCGGATCGGCATATAACGAAATTCTTCGTCCTTGACGGTTGGTAGACCTGCAAGAGCGAATGCCTCGAGTGCATCCGCCCGTCGAGAAGCCCAGTGCGCGGGACCGAGACTAGTGAGCCAGTTCCGCAACTGCTCTGAATTCGACACTAGGCTGTGCTGCTTTGCCATGAGTTGGATCATCAATTAGGCCTGTGCGGAGACCTCTGCCTCGATAAAGCCGTAGCCTTTCTCTTCAATTTCCAGAGCGAGCGTTTTGTCACCGCTCTTAACGATTCGGCCGTCCATCAGGACGTGGACGAAATCGGGGACGATAAAATTGAGCAATCGCTGGTAGTGGGTGACGACCACGAATCCACGGTGTGGGCTGCGCAGATTGTTCACACCTTGTGCGACGATCTTTAGGGCGTCGATGTC
Organism: Fimbriimonadales bacterium; assembly: GCA_038222255.1. Taxonomy (GTDB): domain Bacteria; phylum Armatimonadota; class Fimbriimonadia; order Fimbriimonadales; family Fimbriimonadaceae; genus Fimbriimonas. The sequence continues at coordinate 10,822 of JBBRHU010000013.1, forward strand.
AAGCCCCGAGTCGGTTTCATCCAAAACTGCGAGCTTCGGCTCAAGGACAGCCATCTGAAAAATTTCGTTTCGCTTCTTCTCTCCGCCAGAAAATCCTTCGTTCACCGCTCGCGAGAGGAGTGAGTTATCAAGTTCCATCATCGCAACCTTGCTCCGAATGTGCTTCATGAACTCGGTCATCGAAAGCTCCGGCTCATTTCGGTAGGCTCGGATCGCGTTGAGGGCGGCTCGAAGGAAATAGGTGTTGTTGACGCCTGGGATCTCAACTGGATATTGGAATGCGAGGAAGATGCCTTCGCCCGCTCGAATCTCAGGGTCCATCTCAAGGACATCTTGACCATTCAGAGAGATTGAACCTTGGGTGACCTCGTAGCCATCCTTTCCAGCGATGACTGAAGCGAGCGTGGATTTACCGGAACCATTCGGGCCCATGATTGCGTGGACTTCACCCGCATTCACAGACAGGTTAATGCCACGGAGGATCTCTTTGTCCTCAACGCGGGCGTGTAGATTCTGGATATTCAAAAGCATGGTTCGAAACTCGCTCCTCGAAGTTAGCCCCGAGGGCATCAGCAGCCTTGACCGGGCCACTCCGACCTTACTACGAGGGGATCAGCAAGAAAGTTTACTCGTGATCGGGATATCGGTCTAGCCGAAGGATGGAGATGACTACCTGCGGAGGGTAGCAATGGCGAAAGCCGCGATGCCTTCCGACCGTCCTAGCGAGCCAAGTTTTTCATTAGTTGTCGCCTTGATCGAGACCCGGTCCAGCGTCAGAGAGCACACCGTCCGAATGCTTTCGCGAATCTCAAGCGCGCGTTTCATCACTTTTGGTGCCTCTGCAATCAGCGTCGCGTCGATGTGGAGAAGATTCCAACCTTCTTCGATCACCATTCGGACCGCTTGCTCTAGGAAGATTAGGCTCGGCGCCCCTTTCCACTGAGGGTCTGTGTTGGGAAAATGAACTCCAATGTCTCCCAGCGCTGCCGCACCTAGGATCGCATCGGTAATCGCATGAAGCAAGACGTCGGCATCACTATGGCCATCCAATGCTCGCTCGCCGGGGAATGAAATTCCGCCAAGCATCAGTGTTCTGCTGGCATCCTCGCTAAAGGCGTGAATATCGTAGCCAAGCCCGGTTCGAGTTTCGGAGAGCTCCGCCATGGCCCTTGCTCGGTAGTAATCCGGCTCGGTCGTAATCTTAAACGTGTTCGGATCGCCTTCCACAATGTGGGTTGCGAATCCGGCCTTTTCAAGCAAGGCAAGTTCGTCCGTGGTGTCTTCGCTGACAGAATCGTGCGCCTCAACCAACCAGTCCCGACGTGCGATCTGCGGAGTCTGCATCGCCCAAAGCCGACTTCGGTCGAGGGTCGTCTCAATGAGAGCCTCAGCGACTTGCTTGATTGTGTCCGTGACTCTCAGGGCTGCTCCAACGGCACCCTTCTCCGCAACCATTGCCAAAAGCTGATCGACGACCTTCCGAAAGAGGAAGGGTCTCGCAGCATCGTGAATCAGCACGTACTCTGACTCCGCAGCAGCGACGACGGCGTTTCTAGAGGAACACTGTCTTGTCGCCCCACCCTCCACCAGGACCACGCCTTCGGGACACATTGCCTCAAATTCGGCTTTGCGGCTAGGATGAACGACGAGAATCACCTTCTCAACCGTGGGGTGCGAAAGGAAAAAATCAACAGACCACCGCCAGACTGGCTTCCCACCTAGGGGTAACCAAACCTTGTCGTCGCCGTAACGACTCGCAGATCCGGCGGCCAAAACAGCCGCGGCAAACTTCATGAAGTTCTGCGGGGGTTGCTGGGCTTTCGACGCTGCTCAAATCGCAGTTCGCCGTCGCCATCTAGCTCGGCAAAAATCATCTTGCCGCGTTCAGTTTGGATCACCTGCTTCACCACCACCTCCACTTTTTCTCCGACGTGAGGTTGGCCATTTTCGACAACAACCATCGTTCCGTCATCAAGATAGCCTACTCCTTGGCCAAATTGATTCCCCTCACGAATGATTTTGATCTGAAGTGACTCCTCAGGAAGAATATTAGTGCGAACCGATAGGGCCAAATCGTTGATGCTCAGGACTCTGACGTCTTGTAGCCCTGCAACTCGGTTGAGGTTGAAGTCGTTCGTGACGATGTCCGCGCCTAATATCTTTGCGAGCTTCACGAGTCGGGCATCGACTTCCTCGCCGGATGCCGCGACAAGCTTATCGTGGGTTCCGACCTCGAGCGAAAACTCGGTTTGAAGGTGCTTGAGAACTTCGAGTCCGCGCCTTCCACGCTGGCGCTTCAGGCCATCATGAGAGTCTGCGATGTACTGGAGCTCTTCGAGGCAGAACTGCGGAATGTAAAGTTGCCCTTCCAGAAAGCCCGCTTTGATGACCTCGTAGATGCGACCGTCGATGATCACATTTGTGTCGAGAATCTTAATCCCGCTACGTCGTCCTCTCGACTTTGTGCGCATCCAAGGCAAAAAGTCGGCCATCGACTGCAAGCCATAGATCGACAGCGCAGAGAGACCAAGGATGAACGCCACATTCAAGATTGCCCGAACGTTTGTGTCGGGCGTAAGACCTTGAAAGGTGAGAATGAATGGAACTGCAACGATGAGTCCCGCAAACGAACCGACGAACAAGGTGATCTTGTCGCCCGACTCCATCTTGTCCCAGCGAAGGCCAGCCTTTTCCAGGCCCTTGATGAAGCGATGCGCAAGCGTCCCACCGAGGACTCCGCCAAAAAGGGCAAACGCGACGATGTTCCAAATCGTGTCGTAGTTCGGCGTCTGGATGGATCGCTCGGGAATGATCAGCGTAGCGATGCGCTCAAAGATGAGCTTGAAAAGAAAAGGTCCAGAAGAACCGAGCACGTACGCTCCGCCGATCGCTCCTGCGAGCGCTACCGCGAATCGAGCTGTACCTCGTCCTCCCAAACTCCTTTTTCCAAATTCCATTGTCCTTCCCTGACAGAATGATTATAGATTACTTTCGCGAATACTCAACAACTTCCATCTTGGCCTTGCCGAGCACGACGAAGGAAAATGCCTTATCGACGTTTCCCTCGGCGAGCTTGATGTGCGCAGCGGAAATCTGGTCCCGATCTGTCGTCGAGTCCACACCAATCCACTTTGCGCCATCCCAGGCCTCAACCCACGCGTGGTAGTAGAAGTTGCCGTCGAGACTGACGAGCCCACTTGCAAGCCTTGAGGGAATTCCCGCCGCGCGTAGGAGCGTGACAGTCAAGATTGCGTAGTCTCGACATACACCCTGCTTGCTATCTAGTACGTCGTTCGCGTCTCTGACGATTCCCATTGTTGCGTTTGGCTTCATGTAGCCATAGACCCACTTTCGAATTTCAGATGAGGCTGCCCGAACCGTCAATCGCGTCCCCGTAATCTTCTTTGCTAACCGAATAAACTTGACATCATCCGAAGGGATGTTCAGCGCCGGATCCGTCCATGCAGCCATCTTTCGGGCGGCCTGAGCAATCGTGTAACTGCGACCAATCGCGAACTTGGTGGGATGGACGTCGATCGTCCAGACCTTGCCCTCCTGCGTGACCGTCTGATGATCGTCGTTCGGAATAGATTTGAGTTGCTGACCAGTTAGGTGAATCGTAAGCTTTGTGAGCGAAGCCGGATCTTCGATTGGCTTGTCAGGCACTAAGCGCGTTGCGGTTGCAATGTCGACAGGCTTGTCATTGTCTGCAGGATCCGAACCGACGGGCCGCTCTGAAGGAATGATCGTCCGCGTCGGCGTTTTGTCGGTCTCGGTGAGCATCACGATATTCATCGGTGCCTCCACCTTCAGAAGATCGCCCTTTGAACTCAGATAGGCAGTCGTCAGGCCTTGAGGCGCCTGAATCTCGACGACGGTAGCCTCAACATCAGTTTCTCCAACCCTCGTCTTGCGCTTACCAACAACCTTTACCTCGTTCTCTTGGAGCGAAACCGAAGTCGGGTCTAGCACAAGGAACTTACGCTTCGTTCCAACTTTCAGGCCACCTTGAATGATGATCTGGAGCGGATCGTCAACAATCTTCGACCCTGCTGGAATCTTAATTGTCTTCGTCTTCTTGGTGCCTGCATTGTCGATGTCCACCCTAATTGATTTCGCACTAAATTTGGCTTCAACTCGTTGGGTCTTGCCTCCGCTACTCAATGAGGAACGCATCAATAAAGGGCTGCCTTTCGGATCGGTCCAGGTGGCGGTTTCCAGCTTCAGCTCGACACTTTCACCCATCAGCAGCGCATTGATCGTTGTGTTGGATGAACTCTTGGTAGCTGATTTTCCGTTGTAGCTCGCTTCCACAGATTGGTAGGTCGAAGAGCCAATACGCTTCCCTTCGAGGAACATGCCGAGCCGGGTGGTTTCACTCAGCGCGAGCGCGGACATCATCCATAGAGCACAGATAATCATCCAAGGAAGGAGTCGAGGTCGAGACATCATTCTTAATTACATCGGTTTCTGTGGCCAAATCGCAATATCTCTCGTGCCAAAGAATTCCTTGCCTGCTTGTTCAAGACGCCTGAGGGACCCAATCGTTCGCAAAGAATTAGGCCCAACTTCCGCCGTTCTGCCTGAATTCGTTGACAAAGCGTCCTCGTAAACCAGTTACATGCGAAAAAAGTGACCTGAGTGGAGTAGAACTTGGGGCGAACACCTCATGGCCAGCAAACTCGTCATCGTCGAATCCCCTGCAAAAGCAAAGACCATCGGTAGCTATCTCGGAAGCGACTTCGAGGTGCAAGCGAGCATCGGCCACATCCGCGACCTCGTCCCGAACGCCAAAGCACTCCCTCTCGAACTCAAAAAGAAGTGGTGGGCGGACTACGGAGTTGATGTCGATAACAATTTCGAACCGTTTTACGAAGTCCCCGGCGAAAAAGAAGCTCAGGTCAAGAAGCTGAAGGCTGCCCTCAAGGGCAAAGACACACTCGTGCTCGCGACTGACGAAGACCGAGAGGGTGAAGCAATCAGCTGGCACCTTCTCGAAACCCTCAAGCCGGGCAAAGGCATCAAAGTCCAACGCATCACCTTCCACGAAATCACGAAGGATGCGATTTTGAAGGCGATGCAGAATCCACGAAACGTGGACCTCGATCTTGTCGAAGCTCAAGAGACTCGCCGAATTCTCGACCGCCTTTATGGCTACACTCTCTCGCCCGTGCTTTGGTCGCGAGTGACCAAGAACTTGAGCGCGGGTCGCGTCCAGAGCCCAGCAGTCAAGCTGATTGTCGACCGAGAAATCGAGCGCCGAAGTTTCCGATCTGCCGTCTACTCCGACCTCAAGGCGAGTTTCGCGGCGGACAAGTTCACTTTCGAAGGCCAACTGCGAGAGATCGATGGCGAAAAGATCGCGCAAGCGACTGACTTTGATCCCGACACCGGCGCGCTGAAGGACGATTCAAAAGCTCGACTGTTGATGCTCGAAGAAGCAACGCGCATAGCGGCCGTGGCCAGAGACGCTAAGCCCTACATCGTCCGCGAGTTCCGCCAGTCCGAGCAGAGCGAACGGCCCGCACCGCCGTTCATGACGACGACGCTTCAGCAAGACGCAAACCGTAAGTTTGGTTACAGCACCGATCGGACGATGCGCATCGCGCAGACCCTCTACGAGGGCGTCGACATTGGGGGTGAGCAGATTGGACTAATCACCTACATGCGAACGGACAGCTTGTCGCTGAGTCAAGAAGCAGTAGACAAGGTTCGAGATCTGATCAAGGCCGACTATCCAGACTGTCTCCCCAGCAAACCACAGCAGTACGCAAGCAAAGTCCGTAACGCTCAAGAAGCTCACGAGGCAATCCGTCCCACCGATGCGAAGCGGAAACCTGCGCAGATGGCGAAGTATCTGAACGAGGACCAGCTGAAGCTCTACACGCTGATCTGGCAACGCACGATCGCCTGCCAGATGAAGCCAGCAACAATGCTGATGAGCCGTGCCGACATCGAAGTCCTGGCTGGTGGTCAAAAGCTCAATTTTGTCTCTACCGCGAAGGACGTTCAGTTCGATGGCTACCTTCGCGTTTACAGCGAAGGAAGAGAAGAGGGCGACGAAGAAAAGCTCAATCGACTGCCTGTTTTGAAAGATGGCCAGGAAGTCACCCTGCGCGGACTTGACTCTGTCGAGCATTCGACCAAGCCACCGCTTCGGTACACCGAAGCTACGCTGATCAAGCGGCTTGAGCAACTTGGTATCGGACGCCCTTCAACCTATGCTTCGATCATTTCGGTGATCCTGGATCGCGGCTATGTCAAAAAGGTTCGGCGGCAGCTTGTTCCCACGTTCCTCGCCTTCTTCATCATGCAGGTGCTAGAGGGGAACTTCGCTGAGCTTGTGGACCTTGGATTCACGGCACGGATGGACGAAGTGCTGGACGAGATTTCAGAAGGCAAGACCGAATCCAAGAAATATCTCCACGAGTTCTTTATGGGCGAGCGTGGTCTCAAGACGATCGTTGAAGAGCGAAAGCGAGAAATTCCTTACCCGGTGGTCGAAGTCGGCAACCATCCCGAATCTGGTGAACCAATCGTGGTGCGCCATGGCAAAGACGGCGCACCGTTCCTCCAGATCGGCGAAGGTGAAAACAAGCGGTATGGCAACGTCCCCGACGATATCGCCCCTGCTGACCTCACGCTCGACACGGCGATCGAACTTCTTAGCCGCAAGCAAGATGCTGCGGAATCAATCGGCACTGATCCCAACACAGGGCGCAAATTGCTGGTGAAGTTCCGACAAGGTTACTATCTTGAGGTTGAGCGAACTCCAGAGGAGATCGAAGCCAAGGCAAAGCCGACATGGGTTTCGGTTCCGCCCGGAGTTGATCCACGAACATTCAGCCAGGATGAGCTCGACGCGCTTTGCCATTTCCCACGCATCGTCGGCAACCACAGCGAAACGAAAGAGCCGATCATGTTTAGGATTGGCAAATTTGGTCCGTACATCGAATGTGGCGCAGAGACGCGCAACGTTGCCGAGTGGAAGTCGGGCATTGCAATGACGAGTGCGGAAGCAGAAGTGATCCTCAAAGAACCAAAATTCCGGGCGGCTCGAGCGGCGGCGACAGCAGCCCTCAAGGAGTTCGAAGTCGAAGGCGTCAAAATCCGCGTGCTCAGCGGCCGGTTCGGACCGTACGTTACGGACGGCGAGGTCAACGCAACCCTTCCGCGAGGAACAGACCCGTCGACATTAGAACTCGCGGCGGCTCAAGAACTCTTGCAGAAGAAGCGAGACGCTGGCCCATCCGTAAAGCCCGTCCGAGGTCGAAAGACTGCGGCGAAGGCCAAGAAACCAGCCGCAAAGCCAAAGGCGAAGGCACCTGCAGTCAAAAAGAAGAAGTCGGCCTAGGTCAGCGAGCCATCGGCTCTTCGATTTCTGTGAACTGGCTTATGGAGAGCTCTTCGGGGCTCTCTGGCCACATTTCAAAACGGTCACCCTCGCCCGGGTTTGTGCTCATCATCCACCGTCCAGCGACGTAGTCACCTGTCCAACGCCCCACGTAGATGAAGGGGTAACCCACCTGGCTTGGATTTTTGGGAGCAAACGCATAGGTCCTCACGATGCTGACCATCGAATCCGCAGGATCGTATTCGCCCACAAGCTCAAATTCACCGTCCGAGTCTGAGCCGAAACCGGTAAAGCTGTTTCCTCGAATCTTCAAATCGATTGTTTCGGACAGCCGAAAACCACCTTGCATCGATTGTCCGATCCATGGCCCGGAGAGCGAGGAGAATTCTTTCATCTGTGAGTGGCGGCTATTGACAAGGTAAAACGAAGAAGATGCGTCGGAAGTTCATCATCGGCAACTGGAAAATGAATCTCTTGCAGTCAGAGGCTACTGCACTTATTACGGGACTAGCGGATGAATTGGATGCACTCGACGGAGTGGATCTTGGAGTCTGCCCTACTTATCTTTCAATCGGGGTAGTCGCCCCACTTCTCGCCCGAACTCATGTTCAAGTTGGAGCCCAAAACACTTTTTGGGAAACAAAGGGAGCCTTCACCGGTCAAGTGAGCCCCCAGATGATCAAGGATGCAGGATGCACCCTTTGTCTAGTTGGACACAGCGAGACTCGCGGACGATTCGGAAAACTGGACATTCCAGCTTCAACGGTTGGAATCTTCGCCGAGAGTAACGAGACGATCAACCTCAAGATTAAGGCGCTTTTGGTGTCTGGCTTGACGGCTGTGCTTTGTATTGGAGAGACCCTTGCAGAGCGCGAGGCCGGCAACACAGACTCAGTGATCGCTTCCCAATTAAGCGGTGCCCTTGCGGGCGTTACACCGGAGGATCTCCTGGCGATCGTCATTGCATACGAACCAGTCTGGGCGATCGGCACCGGAAAGACCTGCGACTCACCTGAAGCGAACAGAGTCTGCGGAGTCGTCCGTTCCTGGATTCGCGCAGAGTACGGCGATGAATCCGCCGACCATATGCGAGTCCTCTACGGTGGAAGCGTCAAGGCTGCCAACGCAAAGGAACTTTTCTCAACAAGTGATATCGATGGTGGATTGGTAGGCGGAGCCGCACTCTTACCCGAAGAGTTCATCGGGATCGCGAAAGCCGGGCTTTAGCGTTCTAGCGAATCCAGATCAGCCGCGTTTCGGCTGATCTGGATTCTCACCGAAGTACATCGGCAAGCCGAAGTACTTCAGCTTGTCCCACGGAAATGCCTTAGGGTCATTCTTTCGACCGCGCGGGGTTGCGATGAACTCGTGGCTGACAAGCTGAACAATCGGAAACCGACGGCGCATCGAAGCGATGATTCCACAAAGGGCTTGAATCTGTTCGGGCGGATATTCTTGCTTTCCGTCGTTCAAGTTCACGAGCTCGATCCCAATCGAAAAGTCGTTGAGGTTCCCTTTCTTGCGAGCGTCCGTGCTGACTCCTGCATGCCACGCACGGTCAAAGGTCGACACATTCTGCACAATGCCCCCATCACGCCCAATCGTGAAGTGAGCACTCACTTGACTTTCTGTGCGTTGAAACGCGACTGTGGTGCGCTCAAGGGTCGGAATGACGGTGCTATGAATGACGATCGTGTCCACCACTGCCGCCTTCGGACGCTTGCCAAAGTTTGGAGACTGGATCCACCAAATCTTATTCGTCCCCGGCTCGGTCCATGGAGACGGCATCGGGACGCGAGGGTCAAGATATGGCCAGCCCGCAGGCTTTTGTGGCGCGAGCGCGAGCCCGGGAAGTAAGCCGAGAACCGCAGAACCAAGAGTGAACATCCCCTATGTCATACCCGACC
>JBBRHU010000014.1:0-20065 GCA_038222255.1 Fimbriimonadales bacterium
CTTTTTGATCCTTGGACTGATAGTGATCAAGGTAGGTGTGTGAGTTGGGAGCCATGACAACGTCGTGGCCCGACCGCGCAGCTTCAATGCCGCCCTTTACTCCACGCCACGACATCACGGTCGCACCTGGAGCGAGTCCACCTTCGAGGATCTCATCCCATCCAATAAGCCTCCGTCCCTTTGTTTCCAGATACTTGTCCATCTGTCGAATGAACCAACTCTGAAGTTCGTGCTCATCCTTCAGGCCGCGGGCCTTGATCAGTTCTTGAGTTCGAGCGTCGGCTTTCCATTGCTGTTTAGGGCACTCGTCGCCACCCACGTGAATGAAGCGACTCGGGAACAGGGAGATGACCTCATCGAGCACGTCTTGCAAAAACTTGACGGTCGATTCTTCAGCGTTGAATACATTCTCGTTGACTCCCCACTTGGTGAAGACTTCAAGAGGTGTCTTTTTCACGCCGAGCTCAGGATAGGCCGCAATAGCAGCCTGAGAGTGACCGGGCATTTCGATTTCGGGGACGATATTGATGAATCGCTGCGCGGCGTAAGCAACGACTTCCTTGACCTCAGCCTGTGTGTAGAACCCGCCGTGGGGAGTTCCGTCAAACTTCCCGTCGCGATAGGGGCCAAGCATGGACTCTTTTCGAATACTACCGACCGAGGTGAGCTTCGGATACTTCTTGATCTCTATTCGCCACCCCTGGTCTTCGGTTAAGTGCCAGTGAAGGGTGTTCATCTTTTGCATCGCCATCACGTCGATGAACTTCAGGATTTCTGACTTCGGCATGTAGTGGCGACCGACGTCGATATGAAGCCCCCGCCAGGCAAACTTCGGCGAGTCGATAATGCTCGCAGCCGGAACCGACCAGACCTTCCCATTTTGAGGGCGTGAGCCGTAGATCTCGACGGGCATCATCTGTTTCAATGATTGATATCCGTAGAAGAGGCCAGCCTGCTTGGGTGCGCGAATCTCAACGTAGCTGGGGTCGACCTTCAGTGTGTAGCCTTCGTCGTTCTTCGATGCCTTAGGGTCGAGCACCAACTTGATCACGTTTGCTGATCCACTTCCGCGTAAAGGCAAAATGTAGCCCGTTGCCTTGCGCAAATCTGCTCGAATTTGGCTGGTGAGCAGGGTCAAATCTCGGCTCGCTACTAGAGCGGTGTTGGACTTTAGCGTGAACGACTCGGCTCCCTTCAGATACTGGGTTGGACGCGGGATGATCGATTGGGCGACAGCGGTGGTTGAGATGCTCATGACTGCCACCCACGAGCAGACGAGCACGGGCAGTGATTGTCGACGAAAGGGATGGTTTGACATAGTTCTTAGCTCGGATTCTATCCCGCCCAGCGAAAGTTTGTGTTTAACGTTGATCAGAAAGGCTGAAACGGGTTAGCATTCATGTTATGCGGAAGTTTTACGCACTAGGATTGGGCGCGGCGATTGCGTCCGTTTGTGTCGGCTTGGCCGGTTGCTCCGGCGGCTCGAAAGATTCGGAGTCGGCAGGGCCAACCGGCGGCACCAAAATGGGTGCAGATACTCCTGCGAAGCTAAGCGGAGACTTACACGTTTCCGCCTTTAAGGGTGCCTACGATATCGACTTTTACGCCGATTCGGCAAAGGAGTTTGAGAAGAAGCATCCCGAGCTGAAGATCAGAGTTGAGGGTGATCCACGAGTTTGGGAAACGCTACGACCTCTCTTTGTGAAGGGCTCACCCCCCGACCTCATTTTTCCAGGTTGGGGCATGGATCATTGGTCACTAGCTGAAGAGGGCCAGCTTATGGACCTCACCGACGCCCTGAAGGGTAAATCTTACGATGGCAAGTCGACTTGGGGCGAAACCTTCGACCCCACTCTCCTGAAGCTCGGCCAACAAGACGGCAAGCAGTACATGCTCCCGTATTACGTCATGGGTTGGGGCTGGTGGTACAACGCCGAGTTCTTTAAGAAGAACGACTGGACGATTCCCAAGACCTACAAGGAACTGCTGACACTCTGCGAGAAGATCAAGGCTAAGGGAGTTGCACCTCTCACCTTCCAAGGCAAATATCCCTACTACATGCTAACGGGAATGGTCTACCCGTGGGTCGTGAGCATCGGCGGAAAGCAAGCCCTTGATGCAGCTCAGAACATGGAGCCGGGTGCTTGGAAGTCCAATGCGTTCCTTCAGGCCGCCAAGATGATTGACGAACTGAACCAGAAGGGCTACTTCCGCGCAGGCGCAGTCGGCATGAGCCACACCGAATCCGAGCAAGAGTTCATGGTCGGCAAGGCCGCCATGGTCCCCTGTGGAACTTGGCTAGAAACGGAGATGAAGAACGTGACTCCTCCCGGCACTCGCCTCGAATACTTCTTGCCTCCGATCGTTGAAGGCGGAATGGGTGATCCTTCGGCGATGTCGATCGCGATCGAACCCTGGATGGTTCCAAGCAAAGCCAAAAACCCGAAAGCCGCAATTGAGTTCTTCAAGTACATGACTTCGCTGGAGAAGGCGAAGGAATTCGTCGAGAAGAAGGGCACGATGATGTCGATCAACGGCAGTGAGGTCGCAAAGATTCCTGAGAGCCTAAAAGGAGCCGCGACGGCTTTCAAGAGCAGCAAGCTTCTTTGGACGGTTGAGGTGCGGTTCTGGTATCCAACGTTCGAAAAGGAATTGGAGAGTTCGCTCTCTGCCCTGCTGAACAAGGAATTGACTCCAGAGAAGTTCTGCGAAAGAGTTGAAGCGGCTGCGGAAAAGGTTCGAAATGACCCGAACGTGACCAAGCATAAGCTCGGTGTGTAGTCTGTCGACTAGTTCCTCCCCGAAACACTGTGGGGAGGATTAGGTAAGTTATCGTTTGTGTCAGGGTTGTCCCTGATGGGAGAAACCAATGAAGTCAAAATTTCTGTTGCCCCTGCTGGTAGCTGTGATGATGCTCTTTACGTCCGCGATTTTTGCGCAGGATAAGAAGGGCGGCAATCCATACCGAGATCCGAAAACGGGTCGATACATGTCCAAGGCTGACTATGAGAAGAAGTATGGCCCGCTGAAGAAGGACGAGAAGAAAGACGTCAAGAAGGGCCCCGCACGAGACCCGAAGACCGGTCGATTCCTGAAGAAGGAAGATAAGCCGGTTGTCAAGAAGGACGACAAGAAAGTTGTCAAGAAAGAGACCAAGGTCGAGAAGAAGGACACCAAGGCTCCTTCAAAAGACTCAAAGAGTCCAGCCCGAGATCCTAAAACGGGCAAGTTCCTGAAAAAGGATTCCAAGGCTCCAGCTAAGGATGCCAAGGGAACGGGCAAGAAAGACGAGAAGAAGCCTGGCGGCAAGTAAGTCTTCCATCTAAATCAGAAATGGGGCATCGGGCTATCCGATGCCCCTTTTCTCGTCTTTGATCATAGCCTCGGGCTATAATCGCCGAAGGTCATGAGTAAGTCAGAGAGGACGATCACCCGCCCCGCCTCCCCTCGGCGCGCGGAAAGACGTCGGTTCATCATCGCGTTCCTCGCCCCCGCAGTTTCCCTGTACGCCATCTTTGTGATCCTGCCTCTGATCCAAGCTTTCGGCTTTTCGATGTACCGGTGGAAGGGCCTGTCGGCGAAGAAGGTCTGGGTCGGTTTCGAGAACTTCATCGGCGCTTTCCACGATGACCTATTTCGAAAAGCCATCACTAACACGTTTTATCTGCTATTATTTGTCGGCATGTTCGTGTTTCTGGTCGCTCCGGCAATCGCTTCGGCGACCAGTGGAAAGGGCAAATCCGCCAAATTCATCCGAGGTGTCTACCTTTTCCCGCACGTCATCTCGATGGTCGTTGTCGGCGTGCTTTGGATGTTCCTGCTGAATCCCAACTGGGGGTTGATCAATGCGGTGATTCGGATGCTCCACATACCAATGGAGAACGTCAGCTGGCTCGGTAACCCCAGGACCGCTCTTCTCGCAGTTGGTGCTGCATTCATTTGGTATGCCCTGGGCTTCTACATCATGCTGTTCTCAGCCGCGCTCGAGAACATCCCAGAGGAAGTCAAGGAAGCTGCTGCGCTGGATGGAGCAAGTGGGCTCAAGCGATTCATGAGGGTGTATTGGCCAATGATCTGGTCGATCAAGCGAGTCGCTGCGACTTACATCGTCATCAACGTCATCAACGTCTTCTCGCTAGTTCGCATCATGACGGACGGAGGACCAGATGGAGCGACTGAAGTTCCGCTCACACACATTTATAACCGTGCGATTCAGGGCTCAGCATTTGGCTACGGCAGCGCGCTGTCGATCCTAGTTTTCGCGATGACGCTGATCCTCAGCTTTGCCGTCATGGCAGTTTTTAGAAATGACCCGACCGAGGCTCGTAAGGCGGCTCGGCGATGAAGGGACTCCCGATGTTCAAGAAGGTGCTGGTCGCGATAGCACTGACAATTTTCATCGCCACGGTCGTTTTGCCGATCGTCTGGATCTTCGTCGGGTCGTTCAAGTCCAGCCAAGAAATCTTTGAATCTCCCTGGTCGCTGCCGAAAGTTCTCCAGTGGAAGAATTTCTCCAAAGCCTGGACCGAGGCGAGCATCGGCCGATACGCCCTCAACAGCCTCGTCGTGACCTTCTTTTCGCTTGTGATTCTGATTCCGATCAGTTCGATGGCGGCCTACATTTTTGCGAAGTTTCCGTTTAAAGGGAGCAAGTTTCTGTTTGGCACCTTCTTGGGCGGCATGATGTTTCCGAACTTCCTGGTCATCGTCCCGCTCTTCTTGCTTCTCAACAATTTGCACATGCTCGACAGCCGGCTTGGGTTGGTGGCTGTCTACGTTGCATATTCGCTCTCATTCACGATTTTCGTGCTGACTGGCTTCTTCCACGCGATTCCCAATGAACTTGGGGAAGCCGCGATGATGGATGGGTGCTCGCTCGGCAGGACGTTCTGGAAGGTCATGCTTCCGCTCGCCAAGCCCGGGCTTATTGTTGTCGCAATCTTCGACGGCATCGGCCTTTGGAATGAGTACGGCCTTGCCTTGGTCCTGATGCAGAGTGAGGAAAACAAGACGCTACCGCTCGGAATCGCAAACCTCGCGATGAACCAGCAATATCAGGCGGACTGGGGCGCACTCTTTGCTGGTCTGGTCATCGTGATGTTTCCGGTCCTCATCGTCTATTGGATTTTCCGCGACAAGATTCACGAAACCATGCTTGCGGGCGCGGTGAAGGGTTAACAATTTATGAAAAAAGGGATCAACTATTGGTCATTTCCGGGTGGGCTTGAAGGAACGCTGCCCGTCGCCGACGCAATTCAGCTGGCCAAGAAGTTTGGCTTCGAGGCCTTGGAGCTTTCGTTTGGCCTGACGGGTGCTGTAAGCGTGACGAGCACGCAATCTGAGGCGGAGGATTGGCGCTCGCTCGCCGACAGTGGAGGCATAGCACTCGATTCGGTTTGTAGCGGAACCTACTGGACGCGTGCAATCGGAGATCCTGATCCGGCAAGTGCTGCCGCCGCGATGGGCGACCTTGAGGCCATGATTAAGCTCTCCGCCTGGGTAGGTGCGACGACGCTCCTCACGATTCCGGGCAAGGTGGACCTCTATACCGGGACGGAGCCAGGCAATGAATACGCTGGCGTCTACGACCTTGCCTCAGCTCAGATCCAGAAGCTCGTGCCGCTTGCGGCTGAATGCGGGGTGAAGCTGGCAATCGAGAACGTGTGGAATAAGTTCTTGCTTAGCCCACGCGAGATGGCCGAGTTCATCGATCAATTCGATTCACCTTGGGTTGCTGCATACGTGGATGTTGCCAACATGATGCTGTACGGCTATCCCGAACAGTGGCTGAAAATCCTCAACCATCGCGTCGCAGGTGTCCACTTTAAAGATTTCCGTCGGTCCGTCGGAACGCTTGACGGGTTTGTTGACTTGCTGGAGGGAGATGTGAATTGGCCCGCAGTGATGAGCGCCCTCGAAGAGATTGGCTATACCGGACCGGTCGTGGCCGAGATGGTTCCGCTTTATCAGCACTATCCGCTGGTTCGCGTGGCAAATACTTCGCGGGCAATGGAATCGATTTTGGGAAGAGAAACTCTATGAAAATTGGTGTAATTGGTTGGGGACTTCGGTCGAGCTTGGGGCGCACAGCGCACCAGCCCGACAAGGGTTATGAAGTGGTCGGGCTCGCAGATCCCAGCCCTGCAGCACGCGAGAAATTCGAGAAGGACATTCCTGGCGCAACTGCCTACGCGACGGTGGGAGAGCTGCTTGCTGTCGGCCTAGATGCGGTGTTCATTCTGTCTCCAGATCACTTCCACGAAGAGCACGCAACCCTTACGTTGCGCGCGGGTCTCCCGACCTACCTAGAGAAGCCGATGGCGATTACAACCGACGGCTGTGACCGCGTACTTGAGGTTGCCAAAGAGACGGGGACACAGCTTTATGTTGGCCACAACATGCGGCACTTCGAGGTGTTTAAGAAGATGCACGCTCTCATTGAAGCTGGTGCAATCGGAGAGGTCAAAACGGCTTGGTGCCGACACTTCGTTAGCTACGGTGGCGAGGCCTACTTCAAGGACTGGCACGCTGACCGAACGAAGAGCACTGGCTTGCTTCTTCAGAAGGGTGCACACGACATCGATGTCCTGCACTGGCTCTGTGGAGGTTATTCAAAGAAGGTCAGCGCCCTCGGAGCGTTGATGGTCTACGGACACAACCCACACCGAGCTGAAGCTGGAGAGAGAGTACCGATCGAATTCACAACGACTTATCCCCCGGCGGAACTTCGGAAGCTACATCCGATCGTAGACGTTGAGGACGTCAGCATGATGTTGATGGAACTCGACAATGGAGTGCTTGCGAGCTACCAGCAGTGCCACTTTGCCCCGGACGCCTGGCGGAACTACACGATCATCGGCACCGAGGGGAGAATTGAGAACCTAGGCGACATCGGCGGCAGCGCTACAGTGAAGCTTTGGAATACTCGAAAAGATGCGTATAGGCCAGAAGCAGACGAGTCCTTTGAGATTCCTCCGGCGGTTGGTGGTCACGGTGGAGCTGATGACCTTGCGGTCGCAGAATTCTTCAAGTTTGCTGAGGAAGGCGCAGCTACCTTGACCTCGCCAGTCGCGGCTCGCTTCGCGGTTGCCGCAGGTATTGCGGCAACGGATTCGATTCGCCAGGGTGGCGGAGCGATTGTGGTCCCCGAGCTAAGCGCGGATCTCCTCGCTCTCGAGTAGCTACTCTTCCGGATCTGTCTTCGGAAAGACCTTGATGGGGAGGCTGAGTGAAAACTCCCTCCCCTTCACTTTGTATCGCGCTTCCACCAAAATGGCGATCGCCTTTCCACCCGGTTCCGCAACCGAGATACTGGTGTATCCCTTTGCAAGCGGCTTGGCACGCTTCGCGATGTGCCAGGTCGATGGGCGAAAATCGAGATTAGGACCGGTCGCTTCCCAGATCAAGATCTCTTGGGGGGTGATTCCGATTGAGTTCACTCGAGCGCGGACTCCTCGCGTGCCATCTTTTCGGACGAGCATTTCGATGTT
The DNA here is from genome assembly GCA_038222255.1 of Fimbriimonadales bacterium. Classification (GTDB taxonomy): domain Bacteria; phylum Armatimonadota; class Fimbriimonadia; order Fimbriimonadales; family Fimbriimonadaceae; genus Fimbriimonas. The sequence continues at coordinate 7,491 of JBBRHU010000014.1, forward strand.
GCCTTCAAAAGTGGGCATCTTGAAGTCTCCAACCAGACTCCTCGCGAATGCTCCGATCGCGCCGACCGCTTGAAATTTGCTCCCAAGGTCGTGGCCTGCGTTCGGAACGATCGACGCGTAGTGCTGAGTCGGAATCTTGTTCCAGTAGAGGCTCAAGGCATCTGCCGCCCAATAAGGATCGTTCGCGCCGTTCACGATCATGACTGGAGCTTTCAGGTTCAAAAGATAGCTGAACGGGTCAATGATCGTCGCAAGTTTCTTCCCGATATCGGTGGCTAGCTTTGCCTGCAACCCTCGCCGTGTGTAGTCCTCAATTTGATCACTGTACTTGCCCCATGAGTTCAGCTGGTGTGGCATCTGCGTGCGCACGTTCAGGTTGTCGTAGACCATGGGCGCAATTCCAACGACTCTTCGATCCCTTGCCACGCCGACCATCCATGTCGTCCAGCCGCGCTTGCTCGCGCCCGTAACGACAAAGTTCTTGATCCTGCCCTTCGTGATCTTCTGGACTGCGTCCATCGCTCTGAAGGCAGCCTTTGTCATCGGGAAGAGAAGCGGCCAGCGTCCGTCCTTTGTCTCGATATATTTCTCAAAGGTGTGCGCAATGAGGTCGTCCTCTTTCATGCCGTAGAGCGGCTGGTTGGGAATATCAAAGAGCATGGCGATCGGCATTTGAGTTGCCTCAGAGAGCATCGCAAGATCGCGAAAATCTCCCGGAAAGGGACCATCGCCCGTTATGTAGAGGATCGCCGTGTCCTTACTCACCGACTTGGAAGGCTCGCGCCAGAGGATCGAGTGCTGCCACGGCTTGCCTTGCCAGATTTGGCTTGTCATCTTCCACTGCTGAGATCCCTGCAACGGCCCAACCAACTGCAACTTGAAAGAGCGATCTGGTGCCCGTAGAAACTGGAGCAATTCCGACGGGGGCCTCGTCGGAGGGTCGTTGGCTTGACCGGGCTGTGTCATTAGGTGCAAAGCCATCGGAAAGATTGCGACAGTCATGAAGTCTATTATCTTCGGTTCGGGCTCATGTTTTGTTTTTATAGCGGCGATTTTAAGGATTCGCTAAAAGTGCCCGCGCGACAAAAACCTAGTGAATTGAGTTCAAATTTACAACTCCAGAACGCTCGAACTTCTTCATTACGCCATCCGTCTAGTCAACGTCGCGCACTTTGACTTGACATTCCTGGTCGAGAATGCGACAATAAGGATCACTCGCTTCGTGCGAGTTGTTATGGGGTCTCAGAGGATATGTCAAAAAGGACGAACCACGTGATGCGAAAGATGGGCATCATTGCGGGCATTTCAGTGCTGGCGGCGATCGCCGGCGCGGTGCCAATCAGTCGTGATGCGCAAATCAGCATTGAGCGGGCATTGAATAGCCCGACCCTCACGGTTCGCTACTCGAAAGCTACGGCGGCACTCGTCGAGCTCCGAGTTAACGGGGAAAGCCTCGGAACGCGAGCTGTTGATGCTTCGAAGAATGCAGGCGAAACCAACTTTGGGTTGGCGACCAGCGACCTCAAGGATGGCGACAATGAAGTTGAGATTCGACTCTTCGACCGAACAGGCAAACTGATCGGACGAGAGAAGATCAACGTTTCAACAGACCAAGGAGCTCGGGGACCTGTATTTCTACAGTCGCCCAAGATGGGTCAAACCGTGCAGGGACCAGTTGAGATCAAACTAGGCTTTGGTCGAGACCTCTCGCGCGTCTATGTCAGTTTCTTCATCGACAATAACTACAAGGGCACATCGAACGTCGCTCCTTTCAGCTACATCTGGGACACGATCCGAGAGAACAACGGCTGGCACGAGCTTGAAGCTTGGGCAATCGACGAAACAAGCACGACTTTCAAGACGAGAAAGACTCGAGTGTTCGTCAACAACCCGGGTGGTCCAACGATCCGAAACGGCGTCAACACTGCCGTCAAAGAGTCCACTGGTCCTCTGAAGACCGAACCCCAGGGTTCTGGCGCAGGCGTCCGGACAGTTGACATCTCAGCAACCGGAAAGGCGAATAAGGAAATGGCAATGCCAAATCCTAACATGCCAACCGGACTTGGAGCCAAGATGCCGGTTATCAAAACCGATGCAACTGGATCGAAGGCGGGAATCAAGAACTCTGCCGGCGCTGCAGGTATCGCGAATGGCGTTCGCAATCTGACTCCTACCGGAAATCGAAACGAGACTGTCGCTTCGACGACGGGTAAGGGAACCATTGAGATCAGCACCACCCGAAACGGTGTGCCGGTTGCGATTCACGCAGCGAACCTCATGTCGATCACCCGAGGTCAACGCATTCCGAACATCGGTAGCTTCGCGGTTTTGCTTAACTCCAAGTACGTAACATTCGATGTTCCGACGCGAGTTGACAATGGCATTCCGATGACTCCATTCCGACACCTCATCGAGCAGGGCGGCGGAAACGTGACTTGGGAGCACATCTCCAAGTCGGTCAAGGCTCAAGCCGAGGGCCAGTCACTCTTCTTCCAGGTTGGAGACAAGTTCGCTAAGGTGAACAATCGAAGCCTCGAAATGGAGAAGGCTCCTTACATTGACCGCGGTCGAACGATCGTTCCTTTGAGCTTCATTCGAGAAGCCCTCAAGGTTAATGTTGAGTACGACAAGGCCAGCGGCCACGTGCTCATCACCAGCGACAAGAAGTAATCCTTTCGCAGGCATCACAGAAAGGGTCGGCATTTTTGCCGACCCTTTACTATTTCTTCGGGCCAGATCTTCCGATATGGAATGAATAGGTGACTCACCTTTTCAATGCTGCAGAAGATTAGTCGGCAATGGGTAGCCTTGGCGCTCGGATTTTTTCTGGTCCTGCTCGCAATCTGCGGGTCGGGCTACTACCTGTTGATTCGTTCAACCAGTGAGAGCATTTCAGAAATTGGTTCGGATCTCGCATTCCAGCTAAGCCGCACGGCGAGTTCCACGGTCAATGTCACCGACCTCGAAAAGATCGTCAGCCCAGATGACTTTCACTCCCCAGCCTTCGAACGATCGAGTCACTTCTTGCGCTCATACCTTACGAGTCACCCAGAGATTCGGTCGATTCAAACCGTGAGAATGGTGGATGGTGTCCCGTTGACCGTCGTTCGCGCCGATGGTATCGAAGAGATAGAGGGCGACCAAAAGCGGCCGTTCTCAGTCTTTGGGGAACGTCATCCGGGCATTCGAGCGGCCTTACTCGGAGGGACGGACACCACGTCACACGTAATCATCGATTCGAAGGACGGACCATTTCAGTGGGCGACTGCTCCCATTTTTGATGCCCGTGGGAGTCGCGTCGGCGTTCTCTATCTTGAACGCGATGCTTCGGATCTGGTCAGAACGAGCCGTTTTTCGTCAGATCAGTGGGTTTGGCTTGTGCTTCTCGGACTCCTCGGGTCGGCCCTTTGCGCCACTCTCGTCACATGGATGGTCCGCGCAGGTTTCAAGAACGAGATCGAGAGGTATTCGATGGTTCGAATTCTCATCGTCTCCGGCGCGTTCCTAGTGCTTTCGATGTCGGTTGTGCTTGGCGGTGGTTACTCGATCCTGATGAAGCACGCGCTGAATCAAACGCTGAACGACTCACTTAAGAGTTCAGAGATCATTCACTCGGAAATGAAGAAAGCGCTTGAACCCGGCATTGGTTCGCAAGAGCGTGAATCGCTTGTGCTAGAGATTCGAAAGGCAGGTCGGACCCTAGAAGCTGGCGCAAGGACGGTCATCGGAGATGATCTCGAGTCCATAACTCGGTACCTCCTTGCGGCAGAGGAAGCAGAGCAGCGGCTGAGAGACAGCCTACTCAAGCGCATTCAGCCCTACGACCTAAACCTTGCGATCTGCTCAGTTCTCGCCTTCTTCGCAACAATCGCGGCCCTCGGATTTGTCAGATCATCCTCGGCGCACTCCCAACGGATCTCCGTGCTCGCCTCGGAAAGCGAATTCCTACATACTCAGCAGGAGCAAATCGTTGAGAATCTCTCGATCGGTTTCTTCAGTTTCAGAGCCAACAGGGTCGACTACGCCAGTGAGGCCTGGAAGGTCCTCTTTGGACAGCGGGACGACGAAAGCTATCAGTCCGTGCTCGAAAGATCACTTCATCCGAGCGAAGCACAAGCATTCCTGAGTCTGCTTCATGAAGCAGAAAGAGACGCAAAAGCCTTTTCCACTACGGTTCGGATCGGCCACAACAATGCAGATGCCAGATACATTGAGGTCCTCGGCGGACCCATCTTTTTGACCTCAGGTGAATTTGATTGTCTCATTGGTTCGACCTCCGACGTGACCGCACGCGAGGAAGCCCGACTCCTTGAGGCCGAGCATCGACGGCAAATAGAAGAGGCGAACGAGAGACTTCGCGAGGCTTTTGCCGAACTTGAAGAGAATTTTGAAGCAACTGTTTACTCGCTCGTCAAGGCCGTAGAGGCGAAAGACTTCTATACCGCGGGACACTCCGAGCGCGTGATGGAGCTTTGTCTGCTGATCGGCGAGCGGCTTGGGTTGGGTCAAAACCAAATACGAGTGCTTCGGCTGGGTGCTCTCGTGCACGATATTGGCAAGATAGGGATTCCGGATTCGATCCTCACGAAGAACGCGGGCTTGACGGATGAGGAGTACGGGATCATGAAGCAACACCCAGAACTGGGCATGGAAATGATCGAGCGAATTCCAACTTTCCGTGACTGCATCCCGATTGTTCTGTACCACCACGAGCGCCTGAACGGGAGAGGTTATCCCTACCGACTGACCGGGGACAAGATTCCGCTACTCGCTCGTATCTGCGCCGTTGCCGACTGTTTTGATGCAATGACCAGTAATCGTGCCTACAGAAAGGGATTGCCTCTTTCCGTCGCACTGGCTGAACTAAGAAAAGATGCGGCGGATGGGGCACTTGATCCTGAGATTGTGAGAATTCTCGCCGATATGATGGAAGAGAGTGCGCTAAAGACTGTAGCGTAATCAGGAAGGAGAACCTTGAATCACGAACTAGCAAATGATAAGCGTCGGTATATCCGGTACGAAGTGCTTGATTGTGCGAGGGTCTCGGTTCAAGGTCTTGAGCCGTTCCAGTCCATCGTCGTTGATATTGGGCTCGGTGGGCTCCAGCTCCGTGCTAGGAGTGAAGCTGATCAAGGATCGCAGTGTGTCGTGACCGTCGGCAGATCGGAAAGCGATCCGCTCGACCTACCCTGCGAAGTCCGGCATTGTGTTCCTGTCGGTGAGTCCGGCTTGCACTCCCTAGGCTTGCGCTTTGTACCTCGTAGCCACGATGAGCGACTTGCCATCGCTGAGTACGTTCACAGCATCTTTCAGCGTCAGTGCGACCTGCTCTCTAACTGAATTCGCTCGAACGAAGTATGCTTCATCCCAAGGATGAATCTCTCTGACTCGATTGCAAGTGCGTTGCGGGCCATCATGGCCAATAAGCTGCGCTCATTCCTGACGATGCTTGGCGTCGTTATCGGCGTCGGGTCGGTCATCGCGATGATTGGAATCGGCGAAGGCACCAAGAAAAAGTCGCTGGAAAACATCCAGATTATGGGCACCGACATGCTTGTGGTGATGCCAAACTGGCGTCGCGGCAACGTCGCAGGTGGCCCAAACGATATTCCGACGCTGAAAGAAGAAGACATCCCGCGCCTCGTCAAAGAAGTCCCGCTCATTAAGAAAATCACGGGTGTGGTTGGAGCCCGGGTGATGGCGAAGCACCGCTCAACCAGCTACTTCACGCAGGTCACTGGCGCGGAACCGCAGATTGCAATCATTCGCAATGCAGTGAAAATGCACCAAGGGACTTGGTACACGATGGAAGATGAGGCGAAGGCCGCCAGAGTCTGTGTACTTGGCTACGTCGCTTACCAAGAGCTTTACGGCAGCGACAACGCCGTCGGAACCACGGTCCGAGTGAAGAACCAAAACTTTGAAGTCGTCGGCGTTATCGCCTATAAGGGCGGCTCAGGCAACTGGAACCCGGATGACCAGATTTATGTTCCGCTCTCGACAGGCAAAACCAGATTGCTTGGAAAGCAGAATCTCGACACCATCCAGATCATGGGTTCAAATACCGAGCTCTTGCCGCTCACACAAACCCAGGTCGAAGATACGCTTGGTAAGAAGCGAAAGAATGCCTCTGGAGAGCCCCTGTTCCGAGTCATGAATCAGGGCGAGATGATCGAACAGATGCAAGCCCAAACTCAGCTGTTGAGCATCTTGCTCGCAGGTATCGGATCGATCTCCCTTCTGGTCGGGGGCATCGGCATCATGAACATCATGCTCGTCTCCGTCACGGAGCGAACGCGCGAGATCGGACTTCGGAAAGCAATCGGGGCAACTCGTGAATCAATCCTCGGTCAATTCCTGTTGGAAAGCATCGTGATGTGTACGGTAGGCGGAGTGATCGGCATTGCGCTCGGAATGGCCGCAATGTCTGTCGTCGCGGTCCTGCTAAAGGTTCCCCCGGTCATGAACACGGCAGCGATCATCATCGCCTTCATGTTCTCCGCCGGTGTCGGTCTCTTTTTCGGCCTCTATCCCGCGCTCAGAGCCTCGCGGCTCCAGCCGATCGAAGCCCTACGCTACGAGTAGTCCTTATTCGACTAGCGCGCGGACACTGCCGAGAAATCGATCTACCTCTTCGGCAGTGTTCGTGTGAACAACGCTCACCCTGACCACACCCGGTTCTGGAGCAATCCCAATTGCCTCACAGAGCCTGTGGGCATACATGTGGCCATTCCGAATCGCGATGCGCTCTTTGTGGACGTGGTCGACAACTTCGGCGCTTGATATTCCCTCCACCACGAAACTCAATGTTCCGACGCGATGGTCGCTCGACGACGGACCAAGCAAGCGAACACGTGGCATGTTGGCCAGACCTGCGTAGAGCGACTTAACTAGCGGCGATTCTTGAGCCCTCATCGCGGCTATCGCCTTCTTGATGGTCTTCCTCCCACCGTAGACGTACTCGTCTGCGAGCGCGGTCAGATAGGGTCGCAGTCCGAGCCAGCCCGCAAGGAGCTCGTGGGGGAGGCATCCGAGTTCGAACTTGTACGGCCAGTCCGTCTCATTGATGAAGAAATGGTTCGGGCCGTGCAACTCTGCGAGGGCATCATTGCGTCCGAAGAGGGCAGCAAAGTGCGGCCCATAAACCTTGTAGGCAGAGAAGCAATACCAGTCCACCTTCCACGCCTCAACCTCGATCAAATCATGGGGAGCGTAGGCGACCCCGTCAACGACAACCCTCCCTCCTGCAGCGTGGACAACCCTGGTGACCTCAGCAACATCAATCACCTCACCAATGAGGTTCGAGGCGTGCGGGAAGCAAACAAGCTTCGTGTTGCCTGTGAGGACAAGATTCTCGATGGAGAGCGACCCCGTCACTGGATCGACCTCCCAATACCGGATCTTGATGCCTTGCTTTTCTAGCCCGAGCCACGCTCCGATGTTCGATTCGTGGTTGTTGTTAGCAATCACGATTTCGTCGCCGGCCTTGAGTATTTGGCTATAGGCGTGAGCAAGCGTATGAAACAGTTGAGTGGTTGAACTCCCTAGGATCGCCTTTCCAGCCTTGCCCACCCCCATCAGGTCCTCGGTGAATCGATGGGCGTCGGCAACTGTCTGCGTGGCCCGATCTGAGTGAGGATAGCCAGCGCCGACCTGCACATAGTTCTCGCGGTAGTAATTCGAAACTGCTTCTATCACGGAAATTGGCACTTGCGATCCGCCAGCATTTTCCATAAATGCCCAATCAGAGGCCAATGCCGGGAAGCGAGAACGGATCTGGTCCGACGTCATCTCCAAAGCTTAACCGAAAACGATTGGGTCCGAGGGAACTCCTGAGTTCTTGCCGTTGTAGAACCCATCCAAAGGGGAGTAGCCATCCTGCGAAAGGACGGTGGGTCGTCAGTACGGGGAAACCCCGGCCCATCCGCTAAGCGGCAAGACCTTCGAAGCACATGCGCGTGCGTCGATGGTTCTGCCATTCCGGCTGAGTATCGTTCGCCGCCATCTCAGAAAGAGAATGACGATGAATATGATTAAACTCTGCCTCGCCTTGGCCTTTTCCACGGGTGCCGTTGGCTGGGCGCAACAACCATTATCACTCCAGAATTTTCTGGACCGAGTGGATCGAAACTATCCGAAGCTGATTGGCGAGCGATTGCAGCGCAGTTCGGCGAATGCGAAGGTCCAGGAGAAGCGAGGTGCATTCGACCCCGTTTTTACTTACTCCACGGATTCGATGCGCTACAACAGCGGCTCGACACCCGGTAAGGCTTTGGAATTTACAACGAATGAAGCCAGCGTAGAGATTGCACTTCCATCTGGCCTGAAATTGTACGCGGGGAGTCGGCTGAACTACGGAATGGTGAAGTCGCCCTTTAGCAGTACAGGCTCATTCGGCGAATATTTCATCGGCGCTAAGATTCCCCTACTCCGTGGCCTAAGAGTCAACGAGAAGAACGTTGCACTACAGCAGGCTTATATTAACCAGCCGATAGCAACGGAGGGAATTCGAACCTTCCGGCTGGAGCTACTTGAAAAGGCAAGCTCCATCTATTGGGATTGGGTCACCACGGGGCAGAGGCTGGAGGTTGCGAGGAACCTCCTGAAGGCGGCCCAAGTTCGGTCCGAACTGATCCAAAAGCAATTTGCGAGAGGTGACGCGACAAGGCAACTGTCTGAAGAGGCGAAACAGGAAGTTGAACGACGTCAGGGGGGCCGGCTGAAGGCGGAACGTGACTTCGTGAAGGTCGGTTTCAAACTCAACATCTTGATTTGGGAAGGTGATGACCCTACTCAGGAGCTGCCTGAGGAATCGCTTCTCCCTCAGGGCCGAGACGCGGTTCGTGATCTGGCTGTCGATTCTGCAGTTATTGCGGCAGATCGAGCGGTCTCGGCTCGCCCAGAGCTAAGAGTGCTCGCGCTCACCCGAGAGATTCTCGAACTTGACCTGAAGCTAGCCAAAAATGATCGGATGCCGAGTCTCGATCTAGCACTGAGCCCAGGGCTCGATGTCGGAACAAGGAGCATTGGTAACTCCTGGAAGCTCGGCGTCTTCTTTTCGATCGCGCTCGCCCAGAACAGTGTCGACGGAAAGATCGACGCTGCCAAGGTCAACCTCCAAACAGGGGAACAAGATCTGAAGCTCGCAAAGCAACAAATTCGGAACGAAGTTCTCGATGCTGCGAATACGATTTCGTTCGCGGTCAAACGTTACCAAGCGGCGGAGCGTGAGTTTGAGCTCGCCAAAGAAGTGGAACGGATCGAGCTGATCAACTTCAGAGAGGGGGGCGGCACCTTGTTCTTGGTGAATCAGCGTGAACGGGCCACGGCAGAGGCGCTTGGAAGGGTGATCGAAACTTACGCGGAGTACAAACAAGCGGTTGCTGCTTTCCAAGCGTCAACAACCGACCTACTTCAGGAGCGGAACTAACATGGGCGCACATCCCACTCCAATGCAGCGGGTCTCTCGCTTGGTCAAGCTTGAGCGGAATGACGTGCTCGTTCTGATCGCCTACACCTTAATCGTCGGCTTGGTGACCCTCATCGTGCCTGTCGCAATGCAGGCGCTCGTGAACACGATTGCTGCCGGTGTAGCCTTGCAGCCGCTCGTTGTGCTTTCCGCGCTCGTCTTCGGATTTTTGCTCATTGCAGGCGTCCTGCAACTGATGAAGGTGTCGGTGATCGAGCGGATTCAACAACGTGTGTTCGCCGAAACCGCACTTCGACTGTCCCATCACCTTGCCCGTGTGTGCGCAGTCGCCCTTCGGGGCGAATACGCGCCTGAACTGGTGAACCGGTTCTTCGACGTGCTGACCGTTCAGAAATCGCTTAGCAAGCTACTCTTCGATGGCCTCGCTGCCTTCGTCCAAGCTCTTGTTGGGCTGCTATTGCTCGCGTTTTCGAGCACTTCACTCTTGTGGCTAAATGTGGCGATCATAGGAATTGTGCTCGGCACAATGTTCTTGCTAGGATGGGGCGGCATCACGACAAGCCTTGCAGAATCGAAGGCTAAATACGAAGTTGCTGACTGGCTAGAAGACATCGCGCGCTGTCACATTAGCCTCAAGATTGACGGGTCGCGCAGCTACCTTGAAAATCGAGCGGACCGTGCAGTGGTGAAGTATCTTCACGCACGTCGCGCTCACTTCCAAGTGCTCGTGCGGCAGATGGCGGGCCATTACCTCTTCACTGCGATCGCTAATGCCGGACTACTCGCGGCGGGAGGAATGCTTGTCGTGGAAGGACAACTCGGTTTAGGTCAGCTCGTCGCTGCCCAGATCATTGTCACCACCGTTTTGAGTTCGATGGAGAAGCTCGTGCGACAAACGGAGCAGTTCTTCGATCTCGTGACCGGCCTCGAAAAGGTTGGACACGTCACGGACTTAGAGGTAGAGCGAGAAGATGGGCGTCCCCTCCCACATCGTGAATCCTGGACTGGTGCTCAAGTTCACCTGCGCAATGTCGCCTTCTCGTATGGTGAAGCGCGAATCCTAAACGGTGTCAGCATGGACCTCGCACCAGGCGCGCGCGTGTCGTTAGTCGGCGCGAGCGGAGCAGGAAAGTCAACGCTCGCACACCTTCTCTGTGCACTGGAAGAACCCACGCATGGAGTTGTTGAGATTGATGGCATCGAGCTCCGCGATGCTGAACTCACCAGCCTCCGACGAGAGGTCTCGCTCGTCGGATATGAAAACGAGTTGTTCGATGGTTCGATCGAAGACAACATAGTCGTCGGTCGAGAGTGGATTTCAAGAGAGGATGTGCGATGGGCGATTGAAGTTGCAAAGCTTTCCATTGACATATCGCTACTCCATGACGGGCCAAGTTCGCATGTCGTCAGTGGTGGTGGCAATCTCTCGCGGGGGCAAATTCAACGCCTGCTCTTAGCGAGAGCGATTGTCGGACGACCTCGGCTGCTCATTCTCGATGAGGCCTTCACCGGCATTGATGAACGACAGACCATGCTCATCCTCGATGCAGTCTTTTCGGAGGAGCACCCCTGGACGATTCTTAACATCTCTCACAGCGCAGAAGTCATCGTGCGAACATCCATTGTCCATGTGTTGAAAGACGGTGAGATACAGGAGTCAGGCGCTCCCGAGGATCTCGCACGACTCGAGCGCGGATGCTTTAGCTTCCTCTTTCCCTACCTTGCAGAGCAGCTTAGGAGCGGGAAAACTGGGCAGGGTGTCCGGCCAACGACAGTCCGGCGACCGCTCAGTGCTCGGAGGAGACGATGAAGAACTACAAGGATCGCGTACAGACGCCCGACCTGCCAAAGAATTCGAAATCGTTGTCGATGGTGAAGTCCAGAAGGTGGGGGCCACGAGTCGCTTGGGTTTCGCTGTTCTTTATGACGATCATCATCGCCATCCTTAGGTTCGTTCCCTGGCAACAGACCATTACCGGCACGGGAACGGTGATTGTTTACGATGCTGGTTCGCGACCACAGGTCGTCTCAGCGCAGATCCCGGCCCGTTTTGCGGGATGGGAAGTCCAGGAAGGTGACTATGTTGAAAAGGACGCGATCCTGGCACGCCTAGAAGATATCGACTCTAAATTCCTGGACCCTCAGCAGCCTCGACAACTTGAAGCCCAGTTGCAGGCCCTGATCGATGGACGAGTCGCGGCGCAAGAGCGAGTGTCAGAGCTTTCGAGCCAGCAGAGAGAATTGATCGTGAGCCGAAAGAACGCGATCAGCGGCGCGAGACAGCGGCGTGAGCAGTCTGAGAAGCGGCTGCGGCAGGCAGACGAGGATCTGAAAGGCGCGCTGAAGACGCTCGAGATTAGCCGAGATGTGGCGGTTCAAAACGCCAAGGAGCGGATCGAGCAGGCGAAGCAACGAGTCGATCAGGCGAAGCAGCGGATTTCGTTCGCCAGAGTCGATGTGGAAACCGCCCGGCTCAATCGGGACCGAATGCTCGAGCTCGAAAAAGAAGGCGCTCGCTCAAAGCGGGACGCTGAGCTGTCGATTCAAGCCTACAGTAAGGCCGCTACCGATCTGGACGTTGCGCAAAAGCAACTGCAAATCGCGGAGCGTGAGGTCAATGTGGGTGGACTTGACCAGAAACGAATCGACCTTGAAGTTGAGAGAGAAAACACGCGGGTCAGTCGGGCGAGAGAAGCTGTGAAGATTGCTCAAGACGACATCTATAATGCGACGTTTGATCTCAACCGAATCATGGCCGACACTGCCGCTACCCTCAACAGCGTTGGTGGCTCTATCCAATCTGCCAAGGAAACAGTCTCGAAGAGTAGCTCCGAGATCGTGAAGGTCGATATCGACCGGCGCAATCTGAGTCAACGGGTGGGGCAACAGGTTGTGCGTGCACCGAGAGCGGGGCGGATTGTTCGGCTGAACAAGGTCGGTTCCGGAGAGACGGTCAAAGTCGGAGATGAACTTGCGGTTCTGGCTCCCGATACTACTGACCAACACGTTGAGCTCTACGTGTCTGACAACGACATCCCTCTTGTCGCTGTGGGTAGGCAGGTCCGCTTGCAATTCGCTGGATGGCCCGCGGTGCAGGTCGGCGGGTTTCCGTCAGTTCAATTTGGAACCTTTGGTGGTCGGGTAA
>JBBRHU010000015.1:0-19827 GCA_038222255.1 Fimbriimonadales bacterium
TCCCGTACGTGGCCAGAACACTCGCCACAACGCTCGAACTCGAAAGGGCAAGCCGAAGACGGTTGCCGGAAAGAAGAAGGCGAAGAAGTAATTTACTGTCTCTCCGAGCGATCGGAGAGACACTTGTTAAAACCGAACTCATCACATGGCACGCAAAGTAGTAACCAAAGGCAAGCAGAAAGAGAAGAAGAATATTCCGCTCGGCCGAGCCTATATTCACGCATCATTCAACAACACGTTGGTGACGATCACCGACGCTCAAGGGAATGCGATTTCTTGGGCCAGCGCTGGCAACGCAAACTTCAAGGGTTCCCGAAAGGGCACTCCGTTTGCCGCGCAGGTTGCTGCTGATAAAGCCAGCCGCATTGCACAAGAGCACGGAATGCAAAAGATTGATGTCTTCGTGAAAGGCCCTGGGTCAGGTCGCGAAACTGCAATCCGATCGCTCATGGCTTCGGGGCTTGAAGTGATGAGTATCTCAGACGTCACTCCGCTTCCCCACAATGGTTGCCGCCCTCCTAAGCGACGCCGAGTCTAAGTTTTCCCATATTCAGCCATGCCACAAATCTCGACCCTAGAACTGCAAGCCGACTTTGGTAAGTTCGTGCTCGAACCCCTCGAGCGCGGCTATGGCCACACTCTCGGTAATGCGCTTCGACGCGTGCTGTTGAGCTCCATTCAGGGAGCAGCAGTTTCGGCGTTGAAGATCGACAAGGTTTTCCATGAGTTCGCACCGATTCCGGGTGTGAAGGAAGACACGACCCAGCTCATCCTCAATATCAAATCGCTTGCTATTGAAGTTGAGTCGGAAGAGCCCATCGATGAGTTGGTTCTCCGGCTTGACGTTAAGGGTCCTGGTCGAGTAACCGGAGCAGACATCATCTGCCCTGAGGGTGTATCGATTGTCAATCCCGAGGTTTATCTTGCGACGATCAGCGATTCAGCTGCATCGCTTGTTGTAGAGTTCTTTGTAGGATGGGGTGCCGGTTACACACTCCCGTTCAATCAAGATCGATACAAGGGCATGATCGGAGTTCTTCCGACGGGCTCACAGTACACGCCAGTCAAGAAGGTGAACTTCACCGTCGAGCCGACCCGTGTAGGTATGCGAACCGACTATGAGCGACTCGTGCTCGATGTCTGGACCAATGGCTCCGTTAAGCCTAACGACGCCATTTCGCAAGCTGCCCACATCCTTGATAAGTTTTTCCGAATGTTCTTCGATCTCGGCGCGGCTGGTTTTGAGACCGGCTTCGAAGAGGTTGGTGGTCTCGACGACGAAGCTCTGAGGAATATCCCAGAGGTTCGCGTGGAAGAGATGGACTTCTCGCAGCGCACATTTAACTGTCTGCGCCGTGCAGGAATTGCCAATCTACGACAACTCGCGATGGTGAGTGAGTCAGACCTCAATGCCATTCGAGGATTCGGTAAGAAGAGCTTGCTCGAAGTACGAGACAAGCTGGCAGAGCACGGCCTCGAACTCAAGCCGCCGAAGGCCGGATATCGCGCCATCGAGAGCCTCGACGACGAAGACGACGATTTTTAAGGAAACCAAAAGATGCGACACCTAGTAGATCGAAGGAAATTAGGCCTCCCGAGTGACCAGCGGATGGCGCTGCTGACAAACTTGCAGCGACAGTTCATCCGACATGGCTACATTCGAACCACACTCGGCCGTGCAAAGGAAACTCAGCGACTTGTCGAGAAGCTGATTACCACCACCAAGCTTGAGGACGGCCTTGAGGGACGACGACGCGCTCGCCGAGTGCTCGTTGGCCACAGCAGCCCGAGCCGCAAGCCGGAAAAGCTTCTCGCTGGTAAGACCAACATCGAGAAGACACAGATTCTTGCCGAGCGAAGTCTCATCAATGGTGAGGACCTCGTGAAGCACCTGTTCGACGTGATCGGACCGCGAGTGAAAGATCGAGTGGGCGGCTATACCCGTATCACCAAGATCGGACCTCGGCGCGGTGACGGTGCCCCTGAGGCCGTTCTCGAACTCGTCGACTAAAGGTGAGAGTAAAGCTCGTCGTCTCGTACGACGGCACTGATTTTTGCGGCTGGGCCGCACAAACTGAGCAGAGAACTGTTCAGGGCATTTTGACAGAAGCTGTTCGCCGTATCTCGGGCGAGGAAAATGAGATCTGGGGAGCGAGTCGGACCGACTCTGGAGCCCACGCGAAAGGCCAAGTTTGTCACTTCGACAGCTTGATTCCAATGCCCGTCCAAAAATGGACGACAGTATTGAACCGCGTGTTGCCAGATGACATCGCCGTGCTCGACTCAGTGCAGGTGCCCGACGATTTCAGTAGTCGGTTTTGGGTAGTTGATCGGTGGTATCGCTACCGTATTGCACTGAATAACCCTCCAGATCCCCATCAAATACGATGGGTTCACCAATATGGCCGTGAATTGGACCTTGAGGCCATGCAAGCAGGCGCAAGCTTCCTGCAGGGTGAACATGATTTCCTAGCTTTTACAGAAGAGTTGCAACCGCATGTGGAAAACACAGTGCGAGTGCTTCGCAAAATGAAAGTAAGCCGAGTTCGAGATGAGGTGTGGGTGGACGTGGTTGGCACGGCTTTCTTGCGAGGGATGATGCGCAGAATGTCGGGTGTACTCCTAGAAGTAGGAAGAGCCCACCGACCCGTCGAAGAGGTCAGCGTGCTTCTCTCAGCCGAGAGATATCATCTTCAATGGCCAGTTGTACTGCCAGCGAGGGGTTTAACCCTCATGCAGGTCAACTATGGCCGAACACTCCGTCCGCGCGCTCATCGGGAATCAGCTTCCACAGACTTGGCAGGTTAGCCTGCAAACAACAGAAAGGAACAACCGATGAACCGGACATACGTAAATAAAGAAGGAAGTATCGAACGACAATGGTTCGTTGTCGATGCTGCGGGCATCCCAGTGGGACGTCTCGCCGGGCAGGTCGCACAGATCTTGCGCGGAAAAAACAAGCCAACGTTTCAGTACAACGCTGACTGCGGTGACTTCGTCATCGTCATCAACGCCGAAAAGGCTGTCCTCACGGGCAACAAGGGCGAAGAACTCATCTACTGGCACACGGGTTGGCCAGGTGGTCTTCGAAACGTCTCTCGAGGGACGCTCCTGGAGAAGGATCCGGTTCAGTTGATCGAGAAGGCAGTTTGGGGAATGTGCCCCAAAACAAAGCTCGGCAAAGCTCTCTTTAAGAAGCTCAAGGTCTATGCGGGCACCGAACACCCACACGCCGCTCAGAACCCGACTCCCCTCAATGTACGGAAGGACAAGTAAACTTTTATGACATCAAAGGCAAATTACGGAACGGGCCGACGCAAATGCGCGATTGCTCGTGTTTGGATTACCCCAGGTGAGGGCAATATCACCATTAACGGTCGCGATCTAAAGGAATATCTGGGTCGTCCGGTTCTTGAGATTCTCGTCAAGAGCCCCCTCGTTCACCTAACCATGGACGGACGCTGGGATGTCAAGGCCACTGCGAAGGGCGGCGGCATGACTGGCCAAGCCGGAGCAGTTCGACTTGGAATCTCACGTGCTCTCGTCGAGTACGATGTTGAGCTCAAGAAAGACCTCCGAGCCGGAGGCTTCCTGACACGGGATTCCCGAGTTAAGGAACGCAAGAAGTACGGTCGAAAGAAAGCTCGACGTGGCTTCCAGTTCGTTAAGCGCTGAGAACGTATCTTGTCCTTTCAATGGAACCCTGGGTCGATTTGGCCCAGGGTTTTGTGCGTTCTGGACGCTAAGTTTGCCCTCGCGGTACGCTGAGAATCTCAATGACGCCAGCCGAACTCCAGGGTTACCTGTACGAACAAATTCCGCTCTCTCGCGCGATGGAGGTGACGGTGATCGAGAATGGCGATCGTGTCATTTTGGAAGCTGCTCTCAAGCCGAACATCAATCACAGGGGTTCGGTTTTCGGTGGAAGCGAGTCTTCGCTTGCGCTTCTTGCCGGCTGGGCTTGGTTGAGAGAGAGAGTAGTGCCGATCTATCCGGACGCGAATCTGGTGGTCGCATCTAGCCAGATGGTTTATGCGAAGCCTGTGCTCGGAGACTTTCGGGCGACCTGCCTGGGGGGAGACGCTGTCAGGCTCTTTGACCATCTTGAGAGAAGAGGAAGTGCCCGGCTAAGCCTCACGATCACCCTGACTGAAGGTGATGTCGTGGTCGCCACGATGGAAGGCGTATTTGCGGCTGTCCTTCCTCGCCCAACATCGGATTCGAGTCGGCCATAATCTGACTGTGAACGCGAAAGACCAGATCACCGAAATTGCCCAACTCATGGAGGAGTTTCGGCTTGATGAAGCCAACTTTGAGCAAGATGGCCTTAAGGTCTCGTTCAAGCGGAACCGACCTTCGACCAAGACTGTCGCTACCTCGCAGAGCCTTTCAGAACCTGAGCGGCTCGACGAGCAGTACGACGAAGTGCCTGAAACTGCTGGCCTTCCTGCCGCTCCAGCGGGAATTCCAGTCACGAGTCCGATGTCCGGAATTTTTTACTCCACACCTAGCCCGGGTCAGCCGCCTTACATTAAAGAAGGCGCGACGGTAAATGCAGGTCAAGTCATCGGCGTGATCGAGTCGATGAAGGTTTTCAATGAAATCCCTTCGCCGATGAGCGGAGTGATCAAGAAGATCGTCGCCGAAAATGGTGCTCTGGTGAATCCCGGCGACGTCTTGGTGTTGCTTAACTAGTCGGAACTTTCTCAAGCACGAATGTGGGTGCGTTAGGTAAAGTGCTCTGCATTTTGATTTCCTTACCATCTCCCTTCGTGAAAACAAGCGGTTGCTTTAGGTTCGCCAGGTTCTTCTTTTGAGCAGCGTCAGGCACCATCGTGATCACGCTATCAAGTGGTTGTCCCTGAAGAGTCTCAATCGTTGCCTTGAGCTTGTCACCTTCCATAACCCACTTTCCAACCATTGGAACTTCCATGCCAGCAAACTGGACTTTCCATGTGAAGGTCTTTTCCTTCGAGATCTCGAAAACAGATCCTTCCACCATCTTTAGCTGCTGCTTCTGAGTGGCGTCCTTAATCAATTCTGAGGCGCCCGGCTTTAGTTTCCATGAACCGATAAAGTTCTCTTCTGGCTTTCCACATCCGACAATAGCCAGAAGCAAAACACTACTCGCGATCACAACCTTTTGCATGGGTAAGTGATACCGTATCTGGGCGGATGAGGTTTCACCATCAGTGCGCGAACACACTATTGGGACCATTTGTGCCCACTCGGTAGCATTATCGATCCAGCAGTGGGCGACTAAGAGACGTGAACTGCTGGTCGCTTTGCGGCATCGGGTTCTGCCCGGCGCAGGATCTCACGCGTAAGTCGAGCAATATCTCCCTGGCCCGACAAGATGAATTTGATCAAGAAGAGGCCTGGATTGCCTTCACCCCAACTTAGATAGGCATGGGGCTTTGCCCCGGTCAAATCGCGGATGTAGAGCAACAGGGCCGCAATTCCGTTCGGGACAGCGGTGCCCTCTGCTCTGAGCACCCTATGTTCGCCGACTTGGACGCCTACGACTCGGAGTGAGCCGGTGAAGTTTGAGGCGTCATTGATGTCTACTTCCAAGAAGATGAACGGCGCATTGCCTGGGAGGTTGTGCTCTTCCTGGGCGTCATGAAGCTGTCGCGTGTACTCTTCAACATCGCGGGCCTCTGGCCGGTTTGCGAGTAGCCGGATGGTGGGTCCACCGACTTGCACTGCTTCGTTGATAAAATTGAGGGCCGTAGAGTCGAACTTCACTTGGTCAACGCGAAGTTCGAGCGTTCGCCAAACACGTGAGACGAGCGATACAAGCACGATCGTTAGAATGAAAAAGCTTGCGATCTTTATTCCGTCAGGTCGCTCAATGACATTCGCAACCGTCGTGTAGGCAAAAACGGCTGTGACAAGGCCGTAAAGTGTCGCTTTCCAAGGGACCTGTCGCTTCCAGGCCGAGATCGTGACTGCGACCGCAGCGCTCGTCATAAGCACCAGCACTCCAGTTGCGTACGCACCTCCCTGAGCATCAACATCTGCTTTAAAGACGATCGTGATGAAGAAAGCGAGGAGAGTGAAGATGAGGACAAGCGGGCGGACCGCGCGAGTCCATTCGGGGGCCATACCGTAACGAGGTAGGTAGCGCGGGACGATGTTCAGCAAACCAGCCATCGCGCTCGCTCCGGCGAACCAGAGGATCAAGATGGTGCTGATATCGTAGACCGTGCCAAATTTGTCCCCTAGGAGCTCGTGAGCGAGGTAAGCGAGCGCACGGCCGTTTGCCTTTCCACCTTTGAGAAACTCAGCTGCAGGGATGTGTAGCGTCGTTACGAGGCTACTCGCGATCAGGAACACGCTCATGATGAGCGCAGCGACGAGTAAGAGCTTCCTTGTGTTTTTGATCCGCGCCTTTGGACGAGCCGGATTATCGTCTGAACGACCTTTCACCAGGGGCATGACGGCGACGCCAGTCTCGAATCCCGAAAGGCCAAGCGCCAGGCGGGGGAAGACGAGAACTGCGACGAGTAGCAATGCTGCTGGATTTCCACCGTGATCCTTCGACAAGGCAGTCTGCCAGTTGTGGAAATCAACGGGACTGCTCAACACCGCTGCGATACCTTTCGCGACAACAATGCAGTTGAGGGTCAGATAGACGCTGACCAAAACAACCGCAATGCCGATTGCCTCCTTAAATCCCTTGAGGAACACGCCGCCGAGCAGGCCAACCAACACCAGAGTGATTGGAACCTCCATCCCGTGAACGAATTTTTCCAAGAATGGATTTTCAACAAGGTGGGCGGTGGCATCTGCGGCAGAGAGCGTGATGGTGATTACGAAGTCGGTGGCAACAAATCCCAGCAGGGCAAGAACGAAGAGCTTTCCTTGCCACCACGCTAGCAAGTGCTCCAACATCGAGATCGACCCTTCACCGTGGGGACTCTCAATCGCTACTCGGCGATATATTGGGAAAGCTCCAAACAGAGTGAGGAGGACCAGAATGAGTGTAGCGAGCGGTGATAGCGCACCTGCGGCAAGAAAGGCTATGCCAGGTTGGTAACCCAAGGTCGAGAAGTAGTCAACGCCCGTAAGGCACATGACCTTCCACCATGGATGCTCGTGGTGGCCCACCTCATGTTCTTGTTCATACGGACCTTCCGGCGCGGCAATGTAGCCTGCCAGGAGCCAGCGCTTTAGGGGCGAAATGGGGCCTTGGGTTTTCAAAGTTCTAAGCTCGCCTGAAGATTAAACACCAAATCCGCTGCTCAACGGTGCGCCGCCGAGTAAATGCATGTGCAAATGAGCAACTGTTTGCCCGGCGTCTGGGCCATTATTCACCACGAGCCGATAGCCCTCGGTGAGGCCGAGCTGTTCTGCAATAACTTTTGCTGCATTAAGAAGCTGGAGGTGGTCCCCTTTCTCCGGGAGGAATGCAACGCCAGGAGTCTCTTCTCGGGTCACGATAATGATGTGTATGGGTGCTTGAGGTTGGATATCTCGAAAGGCAACAACATGGGCGTCTTCATAGACGATGTCGGCTGAAATTTCTCGATTGATAATCTTCGTGAACAGGGTCGACATTGGCTCCAAGGTTTACCCGCGAATCACGGATACACTATCGATTAATGCAGCCAAGAGACGTTTGGTATCCCAAAACGCCGCTCCATTGGCTCCTGCGTTCGCTTCTTGTGCCACTTTCTTGGCTCTACTCTGGTGGTTGGAGCGTCTATCGCGGCCTATATCAATTTTCTATAAAGAAATCGAGCCATCCCCACTCTCCTATCGTTTGCGTCGCAAATCTTGTGGTTGGTGGCCTGGGAAAGTCTCCTTTGACCCTTGCGATTGCCAAGGAAATCCAATCTCTCGATCGGCTTGTGGTGGTCGGTTGTAACGGTTATGGCTCGCCCAGGGCCAAAGCTGCCTCTGTCGCCCCAGACGGGCCGCTAGATCCAGTCGAGTGGGGCGACGAGCCGGCGATGATTCGGTGGCTACATCCAGATCTCCCACTCATCGTGGGAAGAAGGCGGGTTCTGGCGGCGGAACTTGCCGCTAAGCATTTTCCCGACCATGTCCTGCTCATGGACGATGGGATGCAACACCTGCCTTTGCGAAAGGACCTCACGATCGTTTTGGACGAGTCTGAGCCGAAGAACAAATACTGTCTCCCGGCAGGTCCGTATAGAGAGCCTCGCCGAAATTTGGTCCAAGCTGACCTCGTTCTTCCGGGTCGATTTCAGGTCACTTACACACAGCCGAAGTTCGTGGACTGGCAGGGAGAGAGGGTCTCGCTTCAATCAGCTCATGTCCTCTGTGCGATCGGCGTGCCCGAGCAATTTGAGCGATCCATCCGAGATGTTGGGGTGGAGGTTCTCTCCACGACCTTCCTCGGTGACCACGACCCGCTGACGGCTGGTACGCTCTGGGAAGAATTCAAAGGAACCGACCCGATCGTTGTCACTGCGAAGGACTTCGTGAAAATACGTTCTCGGGCGGATTTGCCGAAGGATCGACTTGTGATTTCTCTGCGAGAGGCACGGGTCGAACCGGAGTTTGAATTCAGAGCCTGGCTCAAGGGAAAGCTGGATGGGATCAAGCCGTAAAGAACTCATAAGTCGATTCAGCGTTACTGCGTTCGATAGACTTCAGCGCTCGTTCCTTCCTCTGGATGGTAAGCGCGCCGAAGAGAAAGGAGCACGACTCGGGCTGTTTTTCGGGCGGGTGGATAAGAAGCATCGGCTCCGAACCCAGGCCAATCTTCGGTTAGCCTTTCCAGACTGGTCCGAAGCGGAAGTGACAACAACGACCAGAAAAGTGTACGAGCACTTCGGCATCGTGCTTGCAGACTTCTTGCGAACTCCGAACCGAACATCCGACGAGCTTTTGCAAAGCATCACGGTGGAAGACGAAGCGCCTCTGAATGAGGCGGTTGCGCGAGGGAAGGGAGTGCTAGTTTGTGGGGCACACTTCGGAAACTGGGAGCGAGTGGGGCATTATGCGACTGCGCGGGGTTTCGACATCACCTCCGTGGCCAGAGACGCGAACCAGAGTGCGATTCAACAACGGGTCCAGGGCTTGCGAGAGCTGACGGGAATGAAGATTTTGTCTCGCGGAGATTCTGCTCGTGGCGTGATTCGCGTGCTACGTGCTGGCAACTTGGCGGCGATGTTGCCAGACCAGAACGACGACGAAGTTTTCGTACCGTTCTTTGGCAAGCCTGCCGGGACTGTTCTTGGGCCAGCGGTCCTGCAGCAGCGGACGAAGTGCGCTCTGCTCCCTGCCTATTGCGTTCGTGTTGGAGTTGAGAAATATCACGTCATTACCCGACCGTTGATCAATCCAGACCACACCGAAGCTGATCCTGCCGTCGTTACAGCCGAGTGGATGGCGGTGTTGGAAAGCGTGATTCGAGCTTATCCAGAACAATATCTGTGGCTCCACGATCGATGGAAGAGTGCTCGAGTCCGAGGCATGCTCTAAGTGGATCCAGCTCCTGATACTTTGAGGGGAGCAGCGGGGACGCTCTCCGCGTCAAGCGGAATCAATCCTAAACGTTTCTTGATCTCGCGACTTTCTGCGCTGGGCGACGTGACCTGCACTCTGCCTATGGCGGTAGCACTCAAGCGAGGATTTCCGGACTGCGTCATTGACTGGGTGGTCGACCCTCGCTTCGCGGGAGTGGTCGAATGTTGCGACGCAGTCGACAACGTGATCCGCGCTAAGCCAGGTTTTCGCTGGGACACCATCCCGACCTACGATCAGCACTATGATGCGGCGATTGATGCACAGGGGCTTACAAAAAGTGGTCTCGCAATCCTTCGCGCCAAAGCGAACCAGAAGGTTGGCTACCACTGGCAACGAGAGGCGTCGTTCTTGTTTTCATCACGGGTGATGCCTGATCCGAGTTCGTTCCACGTCGTTGATCAGTACGTCGATGTTGCGCGATACCTCGGTGGCCTAATGGACCGTGCAGAGTTTTGTCTCGTGCCGAAACCGGAAGACCTCGCCTCAGTCAAGGCGAAGCTCGCGGGTATTGACCGGTTTGTAGTGATGAACGGCGGGGCGGGCTGGGTGACAAAGCGGTGGCCGCCATCGCATTTTGCGGAATTGATTCGGCGGCTGGGGGCTGACGGCATTACGGCGGTCCTTATTGGGGCGAAGGGAGATGTTCTGATTGCCGACGAAATTAGAAGCGCTGGCTGTGAGTTCCACACGCTCGTCGGACAAACGAGCGTGAAGGAACTCATCGCTTTGATCTCGCTCGCCCGAGCGCATGTTGGTGGTGATACTGGGAGTTCCCATATTGCCGCTGCTCTGGGTATCCCCGCCATCAGCTTCTATTCGATCACTCGGCCGAAGCGTTGTTGTCCGTATGGCCAAATTGACCGCTGCCATTTCCACCCAGATGGCCTGCAGAATATTGACGTGGAGAAAATCGAACACAGTGTTCGTGCTGTCCTGTGATAAAGCTCTTCGATCATGACCCGAAGTTGAAGTGGGTTTTCTGCCTCACCCACCCCGATGATGAAATCTCGATCGCGGGCTTTATTCGTCGGCTGGTGCTGAACGGAAACGAGGTGTACATGACGTGGACTCACCACACTCCACACCGAGCAGATGAGGCTCGACAGGCCGCGTCATGGCTCGGCTTAGGCGAAGACCGCCTGCGTTTTCTTCACGGTCAAGACCGCCACATCTGTGATCAATTGACCGAATTGAAGCCGGAGTTTCAGAGCCTTTTTGAAGAGCTACGACCAGACAGGGTCGTATGTGGTGCGTTCGAGCAAGGTCACCTTGACCATGACTCAACGAATTGGATCATAAGTCAGACTTTCAATGGGCCAATTCTTGAGGTGCCTTTCTATCACACGTATGCCTCTCGCCTTCAGGTGATGAACCGCTTCTCGGACCCACGCGGGGCTGCGGAGCTTCTCCTTGAGCCCGACGAACAACGGGTGAAACAAGCGATCGCGAGGATGTACCCGAGCCAAAACATCTGGTCAGTCCTGTTCTGGCACGAGGTCTGGACGGCGATTCAGTTTAAGCGCGCACACCTTTATCGAAGAGAACTTCTCCGGCTGAAGACAAATTTTGATTTCACTCAACCCGATCACCCTCCTCTAATCGCGGAACGGGTTCGAGCAAGTGCGTCATGGCAGCGTTGGATCGCGGCACTTGAGCGTCAGACCTGAGAAAGTAAGGAGGGACGCCGAGTGGCCTTCTTGACTGGGCCAGATGAAACGGATTGCTCATCTCGTATTCTAAAGAGTAATGGTTGCTACGCTCGTATTCCTCGGCACCGCTCTGTGGCGTCAAGAGTTCACTCTTCAACGAACATACCGGACCGGTGAGGTGTTCATCTACGATGTCAAGAGTGAGATCACCGTTCAGAATCGACAGATCTCGGTGAAGTTCCGCTCGATCGAGAAAACCTCCGAGGTGGAGCCGAAGAAGGTCACGATCGAACTCACTCAAACGGATGGAGTGATTGTTGTGGGCGGGCAGACGATGGCCCAACCCGAGCGCAAGAGTGTGAACACCATTGCTCCGTCAGGCCGACTCATCAAGATCACGGGAGAGTCGATTGATGGAGATAACTATCGCCGTAGCGGATTGCTGACTCTGGAGTTTCCGACGAAACCGATTTCGATTGGCGGGGAGTATCTCGTCAGAATCCGTGCCGATCATGCAGTCGGAAGTGTCGACGCAGAGAAGAGGTACACCGTTGTCGCGAAGGAGAGCATCCTTGGGCGAGAGGCCGTCAAGCTGAAGTGCGTGGCAAAGGAACTTGGGGGAAAGAAGCCTATCTCGATGACCCAAGATCTTTGGGTAGAAATCTCGACAGGACTACTCCTCAAGGAAGTAGTCGTGTTCGAAAACTACCCAATGATCAACGACACGACTGTTCCGGGCAGGATCGAATTTACGCTTCGTTTCTAGGAGCGCGTCAGGGCTCCTAGAAACCATCTAGCGCTTACCTCAAGCCGAGTGACTTCAGGTAAGCAGCGCTCTCTCGAACTGCTTCGATCGGATCGCCTGCACACTCATCGAGTTCGATCACGCCGAACTGCACTCCGTTTTCACGGCCCCACTTGACGATCGGCTTGAAGTCGATTTCGCCATCGCCAGCATTCACCCATCGAGGGGTTGCTTCGGGGTCGTAGTTCTTGAGGTGCAAGATCTTGACGCGCTTCCCGAGTCGCTTCACGTACTCGAGCGGTCCGTAGCCACCAATGCCAACCCAGGCGCAGTCGATTTCTGCGCTGAGATCTTCTGGTGCGGTGTTCGCATAGATCTGTGAAAGGCCGTCAGTGCCCTTGAATTCAAAATCGTGGTTGTGATAGCTCAGGGTTAGGCCGCTTGGTCGAAGCAGCGCGCCGATCGCTCCGAGTCGCTTGCCAAAAACATCCCAACCATCTGCATACATTGCGGCGTCTGCCCACGGAACAATCACGTTCTTGTAGCCGATTGTTCTAGCTTCGGCGATGGCGCCCTCCAAGTCGCTTTCGAGGGCAGGAACGCCTACATGAGCCCCGGAGGCCTTCAGCCCGAGCTCATCAAGTATTTCCTTGAAAGCTTCTGGAGTGTTGCCACAAAGCCCTGCGAGTTCGACGTATTCGATGCCCATATCAGCAACTGCTTTGAGGGTGCCTCGATAGTCCTCAGTAAGCGGGTTGCGGAGCGTATAGAGTTGAACGGAAAGACGCATCATGTCATTATGGGCACGATGCTCGACTCACAATCCAAAGCGAACGTATTAGTTCAGGCGCTTCCATACATTCAACGCTTCCGGGGAAAGACGTTTGTGGTCAAGTTTGGAGGAAGTGCAATGCGTGAATCAGCCGCGATTGAGAGATTCGTTAAGAATGTGCTCCTGCTCCAAACGGTGGGAATCCGCGTCGTCCTGGTTCACGGTGGTGGCCCGGAGATCGATATCTGGCTCAAGCGGCTCGGAATTGAGAAGAAGACTCTGCGTGGTCTGAGGGTCACCGACGATGAGACAATGGCGGTTGTTGAGATGGCTTTGGCCGGTCGCGCGAACAAGCAACTTGTTGCAGAAATAGTCAAAGCGGGGGGGCGAGCAGTAGGCCTAAGTGGGCGAGACGACGATCTTTTGCAAGCGGAGGTTTCGTCTGAGGATCTTGGACGGGTCGGAGATGTCACGTTTGTGAAGGTGGCGATTCTCGAAGTCCTGCTTGAAGAGGGGATCATTCCGGTGATCTGTACCGTTGCGAATGATGCCCAGTACGGTTCGCTTAACGTGAATGCAGACAGTGCAGCAGCGGCAATTGCGGCCGCGCTAGACGCCGAAAAACTGATTCTTCTTACGGACACGTCTGGAGTGCTGGCAGATAAAGACGACGTTGGTTCTCGCATTTCTGAGCTCACTAGCTACGAGGCAGAGCAGATGATTGCGGATGGAAGGGCAGACCGCGGGATGATTCCAAAGTTGCAGGCCGCAATCGATGCTAAGGCAGGCGGCGTCCGCGCGGTCCACATGATCAATGGCGGTCAGGCGGATTCGTTGCTGATTGAAGTTTTTACCGACGACGGAATAGGCACTATGCTGGTCTAAGGCAACTTTCTCCAGGGGGATGTGTGGTATATTTCCTTGTCTGCGCGGGTGGCGGAATTGGTAGACGCACTACCTTGAGGTGGTAGCGCCCACAAGGCGTGAAGGTTCGAGTCCTTTCCCGCGCACCAGATACGAGTTCTTCGAATTCTGGTTCCACTAATCGTTTTTTGCTCTTCCCCGTTCGTGGGTAACCTCGCGGCAGATCATGATTCTGCCCCCGTTCATGTTGAGCCGCAGCCCTGCGCCGCGAACGATTGAAGTTCAAGATGTGCGCCTTCGACTCGCTCCAGACTCGCATGGCATCGAAGTTCAGTGGAAGCTGGCCTCGGCATTTCAGGGCAGAAACCAAGTCAAATACGAACTCGTGCTCGGGCACTCAGCTACCGGGCTGGTTGAGGGCAAAGTACCGTCAAAGCGGTTTGCTGGCACAAGCCCAGATCCACGGGTCCGGCTTCGCAACTTGACATTGCCCTCGTCGAAGCCAGTCTATGCGTGGGTCAGGGTTTTTGATCAGGACGGTTTGCCGAGCGAATGGACACTTTCAAAGCCGATCTATGCAGACCCAGAATGGAAAGCGAAGTGGATCGGCGGATCTGAAGTCGCGGTTGATCGCACGACGATCCTCGAAAAAATGATCCAGATTCCAAAGCGAATGAACTTGGCGGTCATTCACGTGTGCGGTCTAGGTCAGTACCACCTCTATATCAACGGCCGCAAGGTTGGCAACGAATTTCTGGCACCGGGTTGGACTGATTACCGCAAGACATGTCTTTTCCAGTCGTTCGACGTGCGATCCATGTTGCGAGTTGGTCAGAACCAACTCAGGCTCGTGCTCGCGAACGGAATGTACAGCGAATCGGGAAAGCGCTACACCAAGTTTACGGGCTCCTACGGGCCACAGAAAGCGATCTTGCAGCTCGATGGAGAACATTCCGATGGGACGGCTGTACAAGTCGTCTCCGACGATTCCTGGACCGCCCGCAGTGGTTCCATCACGTACTCCAGCATCTTTGGTGGGGAAGATTATGACGCGCGACTGGAACGTGAGGGGGCAACCGCGACGTCGGCCTTGGTCCTGCCTGCGCCAGGAGGGGAACTCATCGGGGCCGCGATCCCGGTGCCGCCCGTGACCATTCAGGGAAAGAAGAGTCCAGTTTCCCAGCGTGAACTGCGCCCGGGGCTTTTCATTTATGACCTCGGGCAGAATGCTTCCTACACCGTTCGGATTCGGGCGAGAGGGGCAGCGGGATCAAACATTCGAGTCATTCCTTCGGAGCTGCTCGGAAAAGATCACATGGTCGATCGACGGTCGTCCGGAGGCGGAAGCAAACCCGCCCAGTGGAATTTCACCCTCGCTGGGAACGGAAGCGAGACCTACTCTTCGTCCTTCTTCTATCACGGCTGTCGGTACCTGCAGGTTGAACTATCAGCCCCAGAGGGCGAGGCATTGCCCGTCGTGGAGTCCATTGAGGGATTATTCGTGGGTGCGGATATCGAAAGAAACAGTGAGTTCAAATCTTCTAACCCACTCTTCAATCGCATTTATACATTGGTGAACTGGGCGCAGCGAAGCAATTCTGTAAGCGTGCTTACGGATTGCCCTCATCGTGAGCGGTTGGGGTGGCTTGAGCAGGCGCACTTGAACGGTCCATCTCTTCGGTACAGCGGTGACTACGGGATGTTGATGCGGAAAATCATTCGCGACATGCAAGATGCACAACTCCCGAATGGGCTGGTGCCAGACATTGCGCCGGAGTACACGGTGTTTCAGGGAGGATTTCGGGATTCGCCAGAGTGGGGAAGTGCGATGGTCCTCGTGCCGTGGCAACAACAGCTCTTTGAGGGCGAAATAGGCGGGGCGACCGTGTCCTCAATGTTCGCTTACGTGGATTATTTGGCGACGAAATCGAAGAACGGGCTTGTTTCGCACGGGCTGGGAGAATGGTACGACCTCGGTCCAGGTGCTCCAGGTTATGCTCAGCTGACGCCAATTCCGCTTACCGCAACTGCCTTTCTGTACGAGGATGCTCGGGTGCTTGCGCGCATCACGGCAAACAAGCTCACAAAAGCGTCGCTCCTCAAGCTGTCTCAGGATGCGCTCGTGAGGGAGTTCTTCAGCGATTCAAAGCCGCGATCTCAGACATCAAATGCCCTAGCGCTGTTGATGAACTTCGCACCAATCGAAAAGCGCGCTGAATGCCTTGCGCAACTTGTGGAGGATGTTGAAACAAAGGGGAACACGACTGGAGACGTTGGCTATCGCTACCTGCTCATGGCTCTCGCGAACTCAGACCGGTCAGATGTTATCGACAAGATTCTCAACGACGCAACAAAGCCGGGATACGCGTATCAACTTGCTCACGGAGCGACAGCGTTGACAGAAGCGTGGGACACAAACCCAACGTCATCACAAAACCACTTTATGCTAGGGCAGGTGACTGAATGGTTCTATGCTCACCTGGCCGGCATTCAACCCGATGAATCTGAACCTGGATTCAAGTGCGTCGTTTTCCGCCCTTCCATTGTGCCGAGCGTGAAATCGGCGCGTGCGAAGATCAGGACCTGGCGTGGTGACGTCTCTTCTGAGTGGAGCGTGAAAGGTGGAAAGTTCACTCTGAATGTGCTGGTGCCGCCATCAGCTCACGGCAAAATCATGCTTCCTCCAGGTTGGACCACCGGCTCAGATATGCACTTCGAGGCCGGTCGACAGGTGATTGCAATTGAATCTGGCCGTCACGAGGTCGTGGCGAACTCGACGGCTAAATAGGAACGGGCTGCCTCTGTTGAGACAGCCCGAACTTGGGTTACTTTTTGCCTTGCTCGAATTCGATCGCAGCTTTTTGCTCTGGATCGATCTTTTCGCCAGACGGCTTCGAGACCGCCGGGCCTTTCTCTCCGGTACCGAGAGCCGCTTTATCAATTGGCTTCTCGTTGACAGCGTCGTCTTTCGATCCGCAGCCGATCATGAACACGGCCAAGGCCGAGATCAGGAGGACCTTGATCTTACCAGTCACGTGCCCATCCTGGGTTACCTTGCGGAGTTCCGCCGCCCACCAGCGAACCTCTCCAGTTGCCGCCGCTCATGATGATCTTGTTGGAAACCATGCTTGTCGTGGCGACCGTCTTGGAGTGTCCGTCGTTGTATGCGACGTTGGTCTTCTTGCCAGTCGCAAACTGTGCTCGAACGTAAGTTGCCGCGTAAGCAGGGGCCATGTTACTGTCGCCTACTTCGTGAGAACCCCAAACGCCAATGCTCGGTGCGGTGCCGCCAGCGTCAATGTATGCGGGTGGTCGGCTAAGCTGGCCACCATCGGTGATCAGGATAGTTTCAGCAGGTCGTCCGAGAGTGCCGTAGTTTGCCGGGTTGACGTACTGAGCATCGTTAAACGGGGCAAACCCTGCGCCCAGGGGAGTGTTGGTGCAGTTGCTGGTGCCGCCAAGCGCATAGTAGTTGTATGCGTAGGTGTTGGTGATCGCGCTCGTCGCCTGCTTGATCGAAGGGCAAGCCCAGACTCCGCCGAGTTCACCGGTGGTGGGGTTCACGCCGTTCTTGATGTAAGGCGCGATGAGGTTGTTATACATATAACCGGTGTCAAAGGCACCACCACCGTTGATCGCTGGCATGGTGCCACAGTGATTGCCGGTCCACGGTGGGAGTCGGTCGTCTGCGTCGCCTTCGTACATGAGGAACCCGAGGGAGATTTGCTTAGTGTTGCTAAGACAGGCCGCCTTCTTTGCGGCGTTCTTTGCTTGTGCAAAAACAGGGAAGAGAATGGCCGCGAGAATCGCGATGATTGCAATTACGACGAGCAGTTCGATAAGTGTAAAGGCCTTGCGCATGAGAAATACCTTCAATACAACTTTGTATTGGTTCGGTCGGCGGCGATATCATCGCCAAATAATAGATGGGGTCCGCTACCGTTGTGGCAAGATATTTTTCATATCGAATTGCCTACGGTTTGAGAGTCCTTTACATCATACGCCGTGTATGTCAAAAATTGAAGTGGGCGATCGAGTCAATTCTCAACTTTCCTTAGCAATCGTGCGATTTGGGCCATCCATAGCTAAGAATGTCCGAATTGTCAAAGTAACACGATTTAGCCATTGCGCGTTTAACCCAATTTCTGAAGCGGTATGCAGTTTGGGCTCACTGCTTCGAAGTTGACATCCTCCTTCCTTAATCCTTTCACTCTGGCAACCATCTCGTCTAAAATGTCCTGACACTCACAAAGGACAGAAATGGATATCAAAGACGAACTAATGAAGAAAGCGCAGGAACTTGCCGGAGACGGCGATCTCATGGAAAAGGCCAAGGGTCTCCTCGGCGATCAGGACCTGCTTGAAAGGGCGAAGGGCCTGATGGGCGAGGGTGACTTCATGGAAAAGGCGAAGGGCTTGATGGGCGATGGCGACATGCTCGACAAAGCAAAAGATCTGTTTGGATTTGGCGGGGCGAAAGAACCTGAAAAGGCAGCTGAGACCGAAGCCTAGATTCCTGAAAGGGCAACTCTGAATTGCTCTTTATACAGCCGAGCATATTGTCCGTCATGGGCAAGCAGCTCGGCGTGACTCCCTTGCTCAATGACAATTCCCTTTTCAAGCACGACAATCTGATCCGCATTTACGATGGTTGACAGTCGGTGCGCGATCACGAAGCTAGTCCGTCCAGCCATCAGGTTGTCTAGAGCTTCCTGAAGCAGTGCCTCCGTTTGAGAGTCCAGCGCAGAAGTGGCTTCGTCCAGAATTAAGATTCGGGGATCAGCGATGAGCGCTCGGGCTATGGCCATGCGTTGCTTCTCGCCGACAGAAAGCTTCACGCCATCTTCGCCGATCTTAGTGGAGTACCCGTCTGGAAAGCCCATGATCGCATCGTGAATCGCAGCCGCCTTCGCAGCATCTTCGACCTCATCGTCATTGGCATCCAAACGGCCATACCGAATGTTCTCGCGAATGGTGGTGTTGAAAAGAATGCTCTCCTGGGCGACAACTCCCATCAGGCTGCGATAAGACAGTAACTGAACTTGCCGCAGGTCGCGACCGTCAACGAGGATTCGGCCCGCGGTTGGATCGTAGTGGCGAAGTAGGAGGCTTGCCATCGTCGTCTTGCCCGAGCCCGAGAAACCCACTAGTGCGACCATCTGCCCAGGGCTGACCCTAAGGTTGATCCCCTTCAGCACCGGTTGACCAGGCTCGTATTCGAACCAGACATCTTCGAAAACGACTTCACCTTTCACTGTTGTCAAAGGCAAGGCTTCGGGTCCATCCTTCACGTGATTCACGGTGTCAATGGTCCTCCAGATTCTTGCGAGTGCAGCCTGAGATCGGGCGAGAGGGTCTAGGGCGAGGAGTAGGCGCACAACGGGGCCATAGACATATCCCACTGCGAATAAAAGAAACATAACCAGCGTGCCAGATTGCATCCTGCCGGCAAGACATTCTCGTCCGCCATACCAAAGGATGAGGCCAGTTGCGATGCCACAAAGTGCGTCAGCAATGGTCCACAATCCACTTCCCAGGGCACCTTGTCGAACGTTCAAGCTCATCAGTTCGCGCGTCGTGACCATGAATGCACGCGCTTCCCAGCGCTCGTTGTTGAAACTCTTCACGGTCTGAACGCCGGTCAGTTTCTCTTGCATTTGGCCATACATCGAGTCTCGTCTTTGGCGGATGTCCTCGCTTGTTGCTTGCAGTGGTTTGAGGAATCGGCGGAAATTGTAGATGTAAATCGGCGTGATGCAGAGGCTGAGCAAGGCCATGACCCAGTTGATGGAGAACAAAATCACAATCACGAGAAGGAATTGGACGATGTCGCCGATGAGGGTGGTGAATTGCCCAACGATCAACTGCTGAATCGTGCCTGCATCGTTTAGGACATTACTCACCAGCTTTCCGACTTGGTTCTTTTCAAAGTAGGCAAGCGGCAAAGACTGCATGTGGCCGAGCATTTTGTCTCGGATCTGGAGCAGGAAGCGCTGCCCAAATGTGGACATTGAAATGGAGAGTCCGTACTGGAGGCCGGCTTGGAAGGCACTCACGCCGACGATTGTGCCCAGATACGCAATTGTGTTCACGCCGTCTCCGCGCTGCAGACGGTTAACGATGTCACCGAGAATAAACGGGGGAAGGAAGACGCAGATGCTCTGAAGGACTGCCAGCGCGAGACACAGAGACATCAGCCGTCGAAACGGTCTGAGCTCTCTGAAAAGTCGAACAAAATCGCTCGACTTCTTCTCTGAAATAGTGTCGGAGTCCGCCATGCTAGTCGCAAATGG
>JBBRHU010000016.1:0-19800 GCA_038222255.1 Fimbriimonadales bacterium
CTTCAACGCGGGAGACCTCCTCTACAAGCACGGCTCAATGTTGGATGCCGCCCAAGCCTACGAAGCAGGACTGCGATTTGCGCCATCCAACGCAGAAGCGTGGTTCACATTGGGTAACTGTCTCGCGCATATGAACATGGATGACGGAGCGGTAACGTGCTACCGGCAGGTGCTAGAGCTAAATCCCACTCATGCGGGAGCCTCTCACAACATCGAACAGATGGTTTCCGGTCAAGCCGCTGCGTAACGTTCGCGGAGGCTTGGCCATGTGCCATCCACAATCGCATCGCGAATTTCTCGCATCATACGCGCATAGAACCACAAGTTATGGAGGCTCGCCAGACGAGCCCCCAACGGTTCGTCGGCCTTGAACAAATGGCGAATGTATCCCGCGTTGTATCGCTCGGTCGGCGGAAAAACGCTCCCTTCATCAAACGGTCCTTTGTGCTCTGCCCACTTTTGATTGAGCGCGTTCACCATACCATCCAGCGTGTACAGCGCGTGGTGTCTCGCCATTCTCGTTGGCAAAACACAATCAAAAAGGTCGATCCCACACCCAACCGCGTGGAGGATGTCCTTCGGGTGGCCAACTCCCATCAGATAGCGAATCTTGTCCTTCGGCAAGAGCGGCGCTGCAAGCTGGACCACTGGGTATTGCATCTCGGTTGGCTCGCCCACGCTTACTCCGCCCACTGCATAGCCCTCGAACGGTAGCTCTGACATGTAGGCCGCCGACTCTCGTCGCAGGTCCTCGTGCACCCCACCTTGTACGATGCCAAACACCGCTTGTCCTTCGCGTCGTACCGAAAGATTTCGAGACGCCCAAAGGTGAGTCCGTCGCATTGCGTCGGCCGCTTGGTCTCTTGAGCACGGATAGGGCGGGCACTCATCGAGCATCATGCTGATGTCAACACCTAGCTGGGCCTGAATCTCGATAGACCTCTCGGGAGTGAGATGGTGCATCGAGCCATCGAGATGAGACTTAAATGTCGCTCCCTCGTCGTCAATCGAGCGCATCGCCGACAGACTCATGACCTGGTATCCACCTGAGTCCGTCAGAATTGAGCCTTTCCATCCCATGAAATCGTGGATGCCACCCATTCGCTCAATGAGGTCAGCGGTAGGACGTAGAGAAAGGTGATAGGTGTTGCTTAATATCTGCTCGTAGCCCATCGCTTCCAGGTCTTCGCTTCCGACAGTCTTCACCGTCCCTTGGGTGCCGACCGGCATAAATGCAGGAGTTTCGACCGTGCCATGAGGGGTGTGCAGACGTCCGCGACGAGCTCCTGTGTGCGGGCACTCCGCGATCAGTTCATACCGAATCGAAGGCATTTACTCTCCCAAGGCAGCTTCTGCCGATTGAATAAACTCGACCGCCGCATTGGCATGCCACTCAAGGTGCAAGATCTCTAGTCGAAGTGAGCCAAGGCGGGTCAAAAACTCTTCCTTGGTTAGCCCACCAGAAAGACAGGCAGGAACAAGCTCATCCCGGATCACGTCAACGGCTTGGCACATGTCGTGGAAGTCTACGGCGATCCCTTCAACGGTCTCAGACTTGAACCCATGGTGCATGATCGCGTCCTGCAATGAATCACCGGCATCCCAATACTCGGGCACCATCGTGTCGTTGCGCTCAAGGTTTGGATCGGCGACTGGAAGGGTGTGCGGCATCAGGCTGCCTCGCCTTCTGCGAGTCGCTGGGCTTGTTCGTCTTGGACAAGCGCATCAATCATCGGTTGGATTTCGCCGTCCATAAACTGCTTGGTGTTGTACATCGTGAGCCCGATCCGGTGGTCAGTAATTCGGCTCTCTGGGAAGTGGTAGGTCCGGATTTTTTCGCTACGATCTCCGCGACCAATTTGGCCTTTTCGGATTCCGGCTCGCTCTGCGTGAGCTTCGTCGGTGCGTTGTTGGAGGAGTCGAGACCGGAGAACAGCCATCGCTTTGAGCTTATTCTGAGCTTGGCTACGCTCGTCCTGACACGTCACAACAATGCCGGTCGGGCGGTGAATAATTCTAATCGCCGTCTCGTTCTTTTGCATGTGCTGGCCACCCGCAGAGCTTGAGCAGAAAGTCGAAATCTCCAGCTCCTTCGGATCGACATCAACGTCGACTTCTTCGGCCTCAGGAAGAACCGCGACCGTTGCCGTCGAAGTGTGGATTCGGCCCTGAGTCTCAGTTGCAGGTACGCGTTGGACGCGATGAACACCGCTCTCATGCTTGAGCTGGCTATAGGCACCGACGGCTTCGATATTGAAAACAACCTTGCTGAGTCCACCAAGGCCCGTTTCTTCAAGCTCAACGACATCCGTCTTCCACTTGCGTCGCTCACAATATCTGAGATACATGCGGAATAGTTCGTAGCTGAAGAGGCCAGCTTCATCTCCGCCGGCTGCCGGGCGAATCTCGATGATGACGGACTTGTCATCTAAAGGATCTTTGGGAACGAGAAGCGTCTTCAACGTCTGCTCAGAGTGTGCAATCGAAGCGCGTAGCTTATCGACTTCTTGGAGCGCTTCGTCCTTAAAATCTGGGTCCGAGACCAGCTCTTCGGCCTCCTTAAGCTCGGTGAGCGCTTTGCGATAGCTGCGAATGACCTCGACAAAGGGTTCTAGTTCGGCTCGGAGTCTTCCCAGCCGTTCGATCTCCCTAGGGTTCGTAAAGATCTCTGGATTGTTGAGATCTGCCTCTACCCCTTGGAATCGATTTTCAATCTCCGCAAGCTTGTCGAGCATTCCCTACAGTTTACCGGTTGCCGTGTACCAGGCCCGATACGACTTCGGCCTAGCGGAGGTTAAAGCCTTGTTGCTCTAGCCATTTCTTGAGGACTTCACGCCCGGTGAGTTGCCCTTCGCCCACTCGTCGAGCAGATCGCATCGACCAGTTGAGCCCGGCATTCATCTTCTGACTCTTGTAAAACTCAACCATTCGGTCGTCGTACTCAGCAACATCGTGTTCGGCCGGATACTGCTCGCGGAACCACACGTTCTCTTGGGCGAGCCGAGGTTTGATCGAGGCGGAGTGAGCAGGATCGGGCCAGCCCAAGCAAAGCCCGAAAACTCCGAATGTTCCGCTCGGTAGGTTAAGCGTCCGTTTGACTTCTTCAGGATTGTTTCGAAGTCCACCGATGTAGCAAATGCCAAGTCCCATCGCTTCTGCAGCGCAGACAAGGCGCTCGGCGGCAAGCGCCGCATCGATCACGGCCATAGTAAAGAACTCGACATAGTCAAGCCCCTTCGCCTCTTCTCCGACCTTCGCAGAAATTCGTCGTATGCGATCAATGTCAGCGAAAAAAGTCAGGTACCAAGCCGCCTCTCGAATCTGATGCTGGTCGCCGCAGAGCTGCGCGAGTTGCTCACGACGGGTAGGGTCTTGCACGGAAATTACAGACCAAAGCTGGAGGTTGCTGCTCGTTGCCGCACTTTGCGCGCAACCAATCAGGTGAGAGATCGTCTCTTCAGCGATCGGCAGATCGAGATAGTTTCTCACCGAGCGATGGGCGAGATACGGTGTGAAGACTTCAGGAATCGAACTGTCGATTCCGTAGCGAAGTCTCCAAGCTTCTTCAGCGCATTCCTGGAAAGACACCAGCAGGCTCCTTCTGATTTGCTTCGATCTTCAGGCGGACTTTTTCTCGGTCGATGTTCGTATTGATCTTTTGCTTGCTCAAAAGCACGCCACCGTAGAAGGTTCCGAATCCGAATATCGCGCAGAACACGAAGAAGCCGATATAGATTCCGATCGCGAACTTCTTGCCGTTCACTCCCTTTGTCGGTCTAAACTCGTCCTCGCGGTTTTTCGACGCCATATCCAATTGTGGCACGGCTACGACTTAACGGCGACCTCGACCCGGAACTCCATGCTGCCAAGCCGGATAACGTCTTCAGCGTTCATGAAGGTCCGCATGTTGGGAACGAGCTTCGCATCGTTCAACATTGTCCCGTTCGTGCTACCCATGTCGGTGAGATAAACACCCTGCTCCGTAATCTCGATCAGGCCATGCTTTCCACTCACGTAGGGGTCGGTGATCGAGACATCATTCTCCGCCTTCCTGCCAAATGAGTTCATCCCTGTTTTCAGCGCGAAGTTCATTCCGCTTCCCACGAGCATGGCGGGAGCAACTTCCTTCTGGGGTGCGGCCGCCATCGCCGAAGTTTTGTTTGTAGCAAATACTTGGGTCGTGTTTCCGCCTTTGGTCCCCGGCAACGCGAGCTGCATGATAATTCCACCGAAGCTCAGCTTCTCGCCACCTTTCAGCGTTCGCTTCTCACCGGCGGCAAGGCTCTGGTCATCAACTCGCGTCCCGTTGGTGCTGCCCAGATCTTCAACCACAAGAACTCCATCCGTGCTGGTGATCTGGGCATGGCGCCGACTCGCTCGGCCATCGCTGAGTAAGACGTCCCCTTCTCTACCGATCACGTTTTGCCCCGGGCGGATAGGGTGCTCGCGACCAGATTCGTCGACGAGCATTGGAAGTTGGACGGCTGGGGCTCCGAAAGCGTCGCCATCAAGCGCACGCTCAAAAATTAGTCCGCAATCAACGCAGAACATCACTCCCGACGGGTTGAAAGCCTTGCAGACCGGACACTGGACTGGCTTGATCGTCTGAGTGACATTGAGCGAAGGAGCCGTGCCCATGACCGTCTTGTTCGGGTCGAGTGTTGGGCGCGGCCCCATCTGAGTCCGGTTCGGATCTCCGGATAGGATTTGTGTTCGGTTTGCGTCGCTCATGTGTCCTCTTCGAACATGACGTTACCGCAGGAGCTGTTCGTTTGTCGCGTTGCTCGATTCTTAGTCGGAGTTGCCCATCGGGCCTAGTTTATGAATGTAGCCAACTTCCGCCCAGATCCGAATTGTTAACGCTCTTAGCGCGCCGACAGAAATTGGGGATCACGTTAGGTTCTTACTTCGGGTGAGTGGCGACTGAGAAGTGACCACTACTTCAACTTCAGGAAGTTCTTCAGGATTTCATCACGGGCAAAAAAGAGTCCATCCCATGCCTCTCCTCGGTTGGACATGATCGCGACGACCAATTTCTTCGAAGGTGACACGATGATGAGACTGTTGCTCCAGAATCCTCTCTGGTCGCCGTTCTGTCCGGTGTGCTCCAACACCCGGCCCACATAATTCCGATCGACAACCTCCCACACCGGGGTTCTCGTGGGAACCTCTCGATCCGGGGTTATGCAGATCTTGTATGTACTCGGCAGCAATCCCAATCCCACCCCCTCTGCGCCTGCCACGAAAGCCCAACCAAACCGAGCTAGGTCATCGATGGTGAGCACGATGCGCCCAGTGCTGGAATTGAGAGCCGATTGATCGTTTTGCGGATTTCCAGGAAAGGAGGGGCCAGGTATTCCGTTTTTGTAGGGATAGTAAGTGGGCTGGTCGGTCTTCCCAGGTGTACCAGGCAGGCCCACGGCTGCCGACTTCAGCCCAAGCGGACGAAACACATACTTTGAGACAAGATCTTCGAATTTAGACCGAGCCGCCCGTTCTTCCATTGCGGCCAGAACGATGTATCCTGGGCTCGAATAGGTGTACTTCCCCTTTGTTGCCGTCGGCGGGAACTGCAAGAGTCGGAGCAGATACTTATACCGATCGAGTGGAGCTCCAGAAAGTGCAAATCGCTCGGCACCGCTGGGGACGGTCTTAGTGAGGATCTCATCTCCAGTCGCATTCGGTAGTCCGCACTGATGTGTCATGAGCCTTAGCGGCGTGGCATCGCCAAACCCAGGATCAATGAAACCCGTCGTCTCCGGGAACAGCTTGGAAAAGGTGCGACCCATCGGAAGAATATTCTTCTCGTGCAGGGCCATCGCGACCATCGCCGTGAATGGTTTGGTGATTGAGGCGGTCGTAACCCGGTCCTTCGAAGAGGCCAAGATCTTCAGGTTCGGCTCATTAATTCGATAGCCACCTACTCCGAATTGGATCCCTTTGGTGGTTGCCACAGCAACGTAGACGGCGGGCATGTTAAACCTCTTGCAAGCTTCGGCCGCGATGTCTGAGAGAGGCTGAGCTTCGGAGGCACCCAACTCCATTGAACTTGGCATCGGCAAGGATTGGGCCAGTGCAAGAGCGAATACCGCGTAAATCACGAGGGCGTGAGGTTACCTACTCGTGCTTTGGACGGGGCCAGAACCAGGGCCGGACGCAAAGCCGATCCCGCCGAATAGATGGGGCCACCGCACGTTGTGTATTTCGCACTTGGTCACAATTCAACGCTCCGGAGAAGGGCAAGATGGTTCGGTGTCTGGTACCAGGGCTTCGCGCTGGACTGAACCGCCGACGAAAACCTAAGCCCTGAGGGGCGGGACTCCTGGCGCGCTCAACAGAGCCGGGTCAAAAAAACCCTTCCGGGTTCAGATCTTGACCGAAGCTGACCGCAGGTCGCGCGCCTTCATGTACGCACGGTTGAGGTGATATGGTCTCGCTCGAAGAAACGACTTGCCAGCGTCGGATTGCGCGTCAACCTTGACTTCGATTTGCATTGCTGCCTCCAGCAGTTCGGCGAGTTCCTGGTCATGCTTCTTCCCTTGAGCACTCGGGATCAGTTCAAGGAGCACCGAAACCAGAATTGGGGCGGCCTCGATCGGTTTAGCATCGAACGTCTTTCGCGCACAAGCGATTGCCTCCGTAACCTTGCCCTGCTCAGCCTGAACCTGAGCGAGTCGAAGCAAGTCATTTACTCGACGATCTGGATTGCTGGTTTCAGTCGCCCATTTGACCGCAGCCTGGAACATCTTCTCCGCTTCTGGCCACTTGTGCGCGGTGCGATAGATCTGCGCCGCCATCCAAGCTCTCTCAGGAGCCACCTTATCTGGCTGGACTTGAGCGGACAACTTTGATGACCAATCAAGCAGAAGCTGCTTGTACCCTGGCACGCCAATCTGGCCCTTCTCTTGGCGCTGATTCAGATAGTACGAGTAGCCTTCCAGCGTGGAATAGAGCGATTCGATTCGAACCGCCCCACCCCGAGGCGCCACATTAGGATCGGGCACGAAGCCGGAGTGGCAACCACCCGCGACGACGATGCACGCGAACAAACCAGCGACCTTAGACAATCGCATAGCGTTCGTCAGCAAAGAGCGCGTCTCGATAAATTTCACCTCCGCTAAAGGTGAGCATCGCCTTACCTTTGAGCTTCATCCCATGGAACGGGGTGTTCTTGCTCTTGCTAAAGGTGCGGTTTCGATCGAAGGTCCACTCAACATCTGGGTCGATCACACAGACTTGTGCGACGGGGGTCTCTCCGGGAACGAGCGTCCCCGCCTCAAGTCGCAAGATCTGCGCGGGCTTGGTGCTCAACTTTCGAATCGTCTCCATCGGCGAGATGATGCCTCGATGAGTCAACTTCGTGAGAGTCACGCCAAGGGTCGCTTCGAGCGTCGAGCAGCCGAACGGTGCTTCTTCGAAAGGCACGTCCACCTCGTGGCTCGCGTGCGGTGAGTGATCGCTGGCGATGCAGTCAATTGTGCCGTCGTTGATCGCCTGGTGGACGAGCTCAAGGTCAACCTTTGTGCGAAGTGGGGGCAAGGTCTTAAACCGAGTGTCGAACTCCCGAACATCCTCGTCGATAAATGTGAAGTGCATCGGCGAGATTTCGCAGGTGACAGGAGCTCCCAAGAACTTCGCCTGGCGAATCATCTCGACAGCGCCCCAAGTGCTCACGCGCATGACGTGAAGATGACAGCCGGTGTGGAGTGACAGCAGACAGTTCCGCATCACCATGATCTCTTCAGCGACTCGAGGCATGCCTTTGAGGCCCAGCATCGCACTGACACTGCCCTCGTTCATGCTGCCTCCCTTCGTAAGAGAAGTGTCTTCGCAGTGAGCCATGATCGGCAAGTCAAGCTGCACACAGAATTCCATCGCCCGACTCATCACGCCGGAATCTTGAATCGGAAACTGTTCATCGCTCGCCGCGACGATGCCTGCTCGCTTCATCGCCGCAAGGTCCGCGAGTTCGTAGCCATTCATCGCTCGTGTGATCGCTCCCACCGGGGCAACGAAAACTCCGCCCGCCTCTGGGCTTGCAGCGCGGTCAAGGATAAAGTCGATAATCGCAGGATTATCGAGGGCCGGTGTCGTGTTTGGCATCGTGCAGATCGTCGTGTATCCACCTGCTGCCGCCGCTTGCGTGCCGGTCGCAATCGTCTCCTTATGCTCGTCACCTGGCTCTCGAAGATGGACGTGCGGATCGACGAGACCGGGCGTGATCCACATTCCCGTACAGTCGTAAACCTCATCGAGATCTGGAACTTCGCCGATTTGCCCTAGATCGACAATCTGATCATCCTCGATTAAGAGGTCTCCGATCATGTCCAGATTTTGGCTCGGGTCGATAATTCTTCCGTTTCTTAGGAGTGTTCGCATGGTTGTTAGTTCGAAACCTCCTGCGGAGTGACGTCAGGCGAACTCGGAGCCTCATCATCCCCGAATGCACGGTAGAGACACGCCATTCGAGCGAAGATGCCATTTTCGATCTGAGCAGTGATGACGGAGTTCAAGCCGTCCGCCGCATTGTCATCGACCTCGATCCCCCGATTAAGCGGGCCAGGATGCATCACTAGGCAATCTTCCTTCGCATAGTTAATCGAAGTGGAATTGATTTGGTACATCGCCGCGTACTCGCCAATCGAGCCGTACATGCCTTCACTCATCCTCTCTCGCTGGAGCCTTAAGCACATGACCACATCGGCATCGGCGATTCCCGTCGCTAGATCGTAGAAAACTTCGCCAGGAAGGAGAGCTGCGTGAGTTGGAACGAGGACGCGAGGGCCAACAAATCGGACTTCTGCGCCCATTTTGCTCAGCAACCACGCGTTGGATCGGGCAACACGACTATGTTCCACGTCTCCAACAATCGCTACGCGAAGGCCCTTCAGGGTTCCCTTTCGCTCCAGGATAGTTAGCGCGTCGCCGAGTGCCTGCGTCGGGTGCTCATGGCGTCCGTCTCCGGCGTTCACCACCGGCCCGCCAAAGTGTCGAGCCGCCAGCGCTGCTGATCCACTTGATTTGTGCCGCATCACCAATCCATCGAGCCGCTCGTAGCGAAGGGTAAGGATGGTGTCCTTCAGGGTTTCACCTTTGGAAAGCGATGACCCGCCGGACGAGAAATTCGAAGTTTTGAGGCCGAGGTAGTAGGCGGCTTGCTCAAAACTCACTCGGGTTCGCGTGGAGTTCTCAAAGAAGAGCATTCCCACAACTCGTTTGCCGAGTTGAGGGATCTCGCTTCGACTCAGAACCTTGTCCTTGAAGTCTTTCGCTAGCCCGACGAGATCAACGATCTCGTCAACTTCCATTTGGCGGATACCAAGAACGTGCTTCATTTCTAACTAGGCTCCGGCAGATTCTAGGATTACTGCGTCCTCGCCATCGAATTCTTGAACTCGCACGACAATGTGGTCGGTGGCTTCGGTCTCGACCTTGCGTCCCAAGAAATTCGGCTCGATTGGAAGCTCTCGGTGACCTCGATCCACGAGCACAGCGAGGCGGACGGCTTTGGGCCGACCATGTTTCATCAAGGCGTTGAGGGCGGAACGAACCGTTCGCCCGGTGTAGACGACCTCATCCACAAGGATCACGGTTTTGCCGGTCACCTCAAACGGAATCTCAGAGAGGTCTTCACCAACCAGCGGTTGGTCATCTCGAAAAGCTCGGATATCGAGCTTTCCACAGGGAATCGTCGTTCCTTCGACCTGGGTCATCGTGAACGCGAGGCGCTTCGCAATGGGATACCCCCGACGGAGAACTCCAACTACGACTAGATCTTCGGCGCCTTGGTTGGCTTCGAGGATCTCGTAAGCCATCCTCCCCAACGTGCGCTTCATATCGCCAGAATCAAGCAAGACAGCCGACATGTGACTCAGATTATGACTCTTCGGAAGGGATGGAATCCTCTTCAATTTGGGTCTCAAACGCTTCTTCCATCGCATCAGCCATATCCTCGTCCATTGCCTTGCCCACTTCGCGGACCTGGCGGCGCATTTCTGTAGGAGAATCTGGCTCTTCAAGCCGGTCTGAGAGATCGTCCAAACGAGCATCCTCCGACCTGCCGCGGACAAAGCGACTGACTAAGCGAGAGTCAGTAGAGGCTCCACACTTCGGACACGTGGCTGGCTTTTCGCGATCATCGAACGACCGGAGATCCGAAAACTTGACTTTGCAGATTGGACAGCTAAACTCGTAAATTGGCACAACTTTCCGTGCAGCCGCTTAGCGGAACATTCGCAAGGCAACGATGTTTTTCTTCGACAGGTTCAAAGTTCCCTCAGACACCATCTGGTCCACCGTCTTTCTGGTGTTCTCCGAAATGTCTCCTTTCAGCACGTCCCCGTAGGCATTCTTTAGGATTCGAATGAGTTCACCCATAGAGAGGGCTCCACCCTCCTCAGTCACGGTCATCAGGATTGAATCAAAGTAAGTCTGATCTTCGATAAAGGCCATAGTCTTTTCTGATTGTATCGCCCTAGGCCGACTTAACGGTTCCCCTGGGCTTCGTCGGATGTGTTCAACGAAACGAGCCCGCTCGTCGACAGAGAGAGCACACCATCTGCGACCATCTCAAGAACCGTCTTACGGGCGATTTCGTCGATGTCTCCCTCGAGGTCGTCGGCATATTCAACCGTCAGGATTTCGATGAGTTCGGTGAGCGCAAGTCGCCCACCCTCTTCGGAGACCGTCATCAGGACTGAGTCGAAGTAAGTTTGATTTTCAATGAATGCCATAAGCGTCGTCTTCAGTTTGAAGCGATATGAATTCTGCGAGCCGAATCAGACCCATCTTGCTCTTGCATCTCAACACAAAAACTCGTATAATACCAACAGGTTAATTAACCAACTGGTGAAATGCAAGCTGTAGCCGATCCATTAAGTGTCACCTTCGCTGCCCTCGCGGATCCCACCCGACGAGCGATCCTGGCGAGACTATCGCGCGGTGAATCCACCGTGACCGAGCTCGCGAAGCCGTTCAAAATTTCGATGCCCGCTATCACGAAGCACCTGAAGGTGCTCGAAAATGCTGGACTTATCAGGCGGAGCCGTGACGCACAGTGGCGCCCATGTGCACTCGAAGCAGCCCCGCTAAAGGAAGCCTCAGTCTGGGTAGAAAATTACCGCCAGTTTTGGGACCAGAGCTTTGACCGACTTGACGCTTACCTTGCAGAAATCCAAACAATGGAGACGACGAATGATCAAGCCTGATATCTTAAACACATATTCGAGCGAGGCCGCTCGAT
This sequence comes from Fimbriimonadales bacterium, assembly GCA_038222255.1. Taxonomy (GTDB): domain Bacteria; phylum Armatimonadota; class Fimbriimonadia; order Fimbriimonadales; family Fimbriimonadaceae; genus Fimbriimonas. Next base: position 11,243 of record JBBRHU010000016.1, read on the forward strand.
GAGCCTAGCTTCAGACCCGGCACGAGAAATCGTCGTGTCACGGTTACTGGATGCTCCACGTGAACTCGTCTTTTCTATGTGGACGAAAGCCGAGCATCTCACTCGATGGTGGGGACCCGAGGGCTTTTCGACCACGACCCACGAGCTTGACTTCCGGCCTGGTGGATCTTGGAGATTCACGATGCATGTTCCCGATGGCTCGAATTTCCCAGCAGTCATCAAATTCCAATCCGTCGAGATCGGTCGAATCGAATACGACCACGAGGATCTGAGCGGAACGGTGCTCTTTAAGTCCACAGTTGACCTTGCTGAGCAAGAGGGCAGGACGCTGATGACGATCACCACACTATTCCCAACATCGGTAGAGCGAGACCGACTCATCCGTGAAGTCGGGTGGGATCAGGGGCTCAAGCTCACCCTCGACCGACTCAATCAATATCTCACCTCCTTACTTGAGGCAAACAAATGACCCGCCCCACCGATCCCACCAAAGAAATCATCGCATCGCGCACCTTGAATGCGCCCAGAGATCTTGTTATCGAAATGTTGTCCACGCCCGCACACCTGACTCGTTGGTGGGGACCAGTCGGATTTACGACGACAACTCACGAGATGGACTTTAGAGAAGGAGGCCAATGGCGGTTCACGATGCACGGCCCCGATGGCACCGATTGGCCAAATCTAATCCAATACAAGTCCATCACTCCGGACCAAATTGAATACGATCACGGAGACTTTGAGAAAGTTCATTTCCACGTCATCATCGAGCTCACTGACGAAGGTGAAAAGACGCGGATGGATTTCAACCTGATCTTGCCAACCGCCGAAGCGCGACAACAGGTAGTTGAAGAACATGGAGCGGTTGAGGGCCTTGCATCAACGATCAATCGTTTGGAGATCCTACTTTTCGAGACCATTCCCGGTGAGAGTTTCAAGATCGAACGCACTTTCGATGCTCCACTCGCGTTGGTCTGGGAGTGCTGGGCAAAGGAAGATCACTTCGCCAAGTGGTGGGGACCGACGGGTTGTGAGCTCTCGGTGAGAGCGTTCGACTTTAAGCCGGGTGGGTCGTTCCACTACAGCATCGAAACTCCCCACGGGCAGATGGTAGCCAAGTTCGTTTATCACGAAGTTGAACCCCTCCACAGACTCGTGTTTGTCAGTTCATTTTCGAACGACGACGCACAAGTTGTTCGGGCACCCTTCTCTGACCTCTTTCCTAAGCAGATCGTGAACATCCTCACTTTCCACGAGGAAGCAGGGAAAACTCTGATTCGCCTTGAAGGCACTCCGCTCAACGTGAGCGAGGCTGAACTTGACTTCTACAAGGCCATGTTCGAATCCATGAAGGGTGGATTCGGCGGAACGTTCGACAAGCTCGAAGCCCACCTCAAAGAGCTGTAGTCGAAAACGGAAGGGAGCGGAACGAGGTCTGATGAATTCGGGACTCGCTCCGCCCTAGGGAGTGCACCTATACTTGGGACAGGAGCCCGGCGACGGGAAGCCCATGGATAATCCTCAGTCCGTTTCATTAGAAGATCGAGTCGGCCGCCTGGAACTGCAACTAGCGCAAGCGTGCGATCGCATTTATTCGCTAGAGGGGAGGCCGATTTTGACACCCCCTCCCATTGCGTTTAAGACGCCCCCCTCCGCGCCGAAAGAGGCAGCCCCTAAAGCGGCGCCTCCTCAATCAAACGACGATGTCGAGTATCGACTCGGAACGGTAGGACTCCTCCGAGGTGGCGCGGTTGTCGTGATCCTCGGAATCATCTTCCTCGTCGGACTTGCGATCTCTCGAGGTTGGATTACGCCTCAAGTCCAGTTTGTTGGAGAGCAACTCCTGTGCTTTGCTTTCCTCGCGGTCGGCGGTTGGAAGTTGAAAGAAAAGGCCGACTTCGGTGAAATTCTCACCGGGATCGGCATGGCCGGGCTGTACGCAAGCTTCGCGGGAGGGCATCTCCACAAGCACCTTTATGAAGCCGAGATTCTAGTCGGACTCTTCATCGTCCTGAGCCTCCTCAACTTGGTGGTCGGAGCGATAGCCTCAAGCCGTAGCTTCGTCGTCCTTGGCATGATCGGTGGATTCGTTGGCGCAGCGCTCCCGATGCAGAAACACGAGCTCGAAGTCAGTCTTGGGCTCTTGGTCGTCGTCAGTTCGGTCGCGGCGGGCATCATCGCGTTCCGAAGATGGCAGTTGATCGCGATTGTCTTCTCATGCTTTGCCGCTCTGTCCTTCCTGCCCGCGTACTTTGAACATGCACACGACATCCGCCTGGCGATCGCTTGCTACGTGCTCGCGGGGTTGGGCGCAATCGCCTATGCTCGCTCAAATGAGGAAGGAGCAAACGATAATCACGGTGCATGGTTGGTCACCGTTTTCCTTGTCGGTGCCGCCGCTGGCTTCCAAAAGGTTGCACATCACGGGTACCCGGCTTTTGACAGCCTGATCCCCGTAGCCATCGCGGCGGGACTGGCGGTTCTGTATCGAGCTGACAAGCGGGCTTCAACTGCGCTTTGGCTCTCGAGTGGGCTCATCGCGATTGGTTTCGTCCCGGCCAGCCTTGACTGGCCGACGGCGTGCGCTACGTACGGAGTGGTCGCCCTAGCCCTTGGCGCGACCACCTTCTGGAAGCAGTCTTCAGTGATGACCGGACTGTCGTGGGTTGCCCTCGCCCTGGGGATCATCTCGTTGCAAATCGGGTTCCTTGATTACCACCGTGCACCCACCAGAGAAATTGAAGCTGGACTCGAATTGCTTCTTCTCACCGCAACAGCGCTCATCCTGTACGGCACGTCACGAATCTCCAAGGAGCGGGTGATTTTGACCGGCGGAGGGGTGCTGTTGGTTGGCGGGCTAGCCATGCGACTCTGCTTCATCGGCCTCAGGTATCACCCAATCAGCCTCGCGGAAGCGGCATCCCTTTCGATCCCGTTGAGCCTGTACTCGATCCTCCTCATCGCGGCAGGTTTCCGCTTTAAGGCGCCTCAACTTCGTTACTGGGGACTCGCCACCTTTGCCGCGACCCTCGGCAAGGTAGTGCTGATCGACCTCCAAGAGCTTGACTCCTTTGTTCGAGTTGGACTCCTACTCGTGCTTGGGCTTGCAATGATCGGCGCGGGTTACCTCTACATTCGACTCCAGCCAAGGTCGGAGTGAACATACTACTGAGTGGGAAATTGCTCTCGGAGCGTCTCCCCCTCGCGGTAGGAGGCCTCCGTTCCCTTGGGCTCCCCAACTCGCTGGGATAGATAAATGCCACGGTGCCCGCTGAGCATGTAGGTTAGGACACAAACGATCGCGAAGGGAACAGCAAGGTGTCCTCCAAACATCTCGATTCCTAGGACGATACATGCCAGCGGAGTATTCGCAGCACCAGCGAAAACGGCGACGAATCCCATTGCCGCAAACAGCGCTGGGTCTTGGTGAGTGACTTGTCCAAAGGCGTTTCCTAGCGTCGCGCCAATGCAGAACAACGGCGTAACCTCGCCACCTTTGAACCCAGTGCCGATTGTGATCGAGGTGAAGAGAATCTTCAGAGCAAACGCCCACAAAGGAACCGTCGCCAAAAACGACGTCTGAATGAGCCCAATCCCAAGTCCATTGTAGGTTTGAGAACCCACGAGTAGCGTCATCCCGATAACGATAACTCCCCCTGTTGCCGGTCTGACCACGTGCGCCCACTTCGTCGAAGTGCCGAATTTCTGCACCTTGTGCGTCAGGGCGATGAAAGCGATACTCGCAAGCGCAAACGGGATCGCGGCGAGCGCAAGGAAACACGTGTTTGCGGGGGTAAGGACAAATGAAGTTGGGGCGGCATAGTGTAAATGGTGAACGCCGACGGATTGACAAACCGCATCGCCAACGACACTTGCGACGAGACAAGGCACGAGCGCGTCGTACTTGATCCGTCCAATCGAGAGAACCTCTAGCCCAAAGATTGCGCCTGCAAGAGGTGTGCCGAAGACAGAACCAAACCCTGCCGCGATCCCGGCCATCAACAGAATCCTTCGGTCTTCTTTTGAGAGTCGAAAAGGAGCGACCGCTAGATCGGCAAGAGTTCCACCCATCTGAACCGCGGTGCCCTCTCGCCCTGCAGAACCACCGGTGAGGTGAGTGAGCACGGTTGTAATCAGGATGTACGGATCCATCCGAAAAGGAACCGGATGACTAGGATCGTGAATACGGTCGAGGAGGAGGTTGTTCCCCCCGGTCACCGATTTACCGTGGCTGTCGTAGAGGAGACCAATCCCAATTCCTGCAATCGGGAGCAAAAAGAGCAACCACGGAAGGCTCGCACGAGTCTCTGTTGCCCAGTCGAGACTTCGCAGGAAAATCGCAGACGCGAGTCCCGAGAGTAAGCCGACGGCTCCACTAAGAGAAATCCACTTCGCCAAGTACTTCAGCAAGATGGCTGTCTCTTTCGTTTTCATCCTCTCGCTAACTTCCCACCCGAGGATACACCACCGCGAAAATGGGCCACTAGGTTGTCAACTGCCGCACAAACTGCGGGACGCCGATGGAGGCCGGTTCAGCGATGACTTCGATTCTCGACCGCCGTCCACCGATTTGAGGCGGGTTCGGATCGATCAACACGATTCTATTCGCACGTGTGATATCGACCAACCCTGCGGCGGGATAAACCTGCAAACTTGTCCCGATCACGACGAGGAGATCGGCACCAGACACCACACCAGTCGCTCGATCCCAGTCGTAGGGTGTCTCGTGAAAGAAACAAATGTGCGGACGAAGTTGGGCACCATCCGCCGCGAGGTCCCCGAGGTTGAAATCACCCCTAACCTCCTGGACTAGGTCGAAGTCAACTATGCTTCGCGCCTTGAACACTTCGCCATGAATGTGAATGACCTCAGTGCTTCCCGCCCGCTCGTGCAAGTCGTCGATGTTCTGGGTAACGATGGTGACGGTGTGGTGCTTTTCAAGTTCCGCCAGAGCAAAGTGGCCGAGGTTCGGCTCCGCTGAAACTACTTCTCGTCTTCTGAGGTTGTAAAACTCCAACACCCGCTGCGGCTGTTCGGCGAGCGCCCTCGGCGTGCAAACGTCTTCGATTTTGTATCCAGCCCAAAGTCCATCTTCGTCACGAAAGGTCTTCAAACCCGACTCGCGAGAAATCCCTGCTCCAGTAAGCGCGACAATGTGCACGAACGCATTTTACACGATCCGTCGTGGATAATCCACGCGGCAAATCAGTGGCTTATCCACATGATCGAGTTCTGGAAGTGAATTGGCCCAAAAGAAGCCCCCGTCGGTGGAGCCCCACATTGGGTGAGTCTGTACCCGTTGGTTGACGGATTGTGCCTCACTACTCTTGAATGCGCCAAAAGTGGTGTTATGCTCGAAGCAGACATGCAACTTCAAGAATACAATTTGGACCGGCAACGTGAGCTTTCGTTGGAGTATCCGCACCAGCCACTCAAGGGCCAAGTCGCACTCGTGACTGGTGGAAATTCGGGAATTGGCGAAGGATGCGTGAGACATCTTGCTGCAGCTGGGGCGACCGTAGCGATCAACTTTGTCAGTGCCCCAGAAAAAGCACAGGCGATTGCGGACCAGATCGTAGCATCTGGCGGACGGGCGAAGTGCTTTCTTGCTGATGTCAGCGACGAAGCCCAAGTGATGTCGATGTTTGACCAAATTCGGGCTGAGTTTGAAACCATCGACATTCTCATCGCGAACGCTGGACTTCAACGCGATTCGCGACTTGAGGAGATGACGGTCGCCCAGTGGGATCTTGTGCTGAATGTGAATCTACGCGGCCAATTCCTTTGCGCACGAGAGGCGGCGAAGGAGTTCCAACGTCGCGGTCTCCGCGATGTTTCTCGCGCACTCGGCAAGATTGTCTGCATGAGCTCTGTCCACCAGCTCATCCCGTGGTCGGGTCACGTGAACTACGCGGCCTCAAAAGGTGGCGTTTTGATGCTCATGCAATCGCTTGCCCAAGAACTCGCAAGCCGAAGAATTCGCGTGAACAGCATTGCTCCTGGGGCGATTGCCACCCCGATCAACCGCCAGGCTTGGGAAACCCCCGAAGCCGAAGAGAAACTTTTGACACTGATTCCCTACGACCGGGTGGGAGTTCCGGACGACATCGGCAGAGCTTGCACTTGGCTTTCGAGCGACGCGAGTGACTACGTCGTGGGGGCAACTCTTTTCATCGACGGAGGAATGACAACGTTCGAGAGTTTTTCGACGGGAGGATAGCATGGATACCGCCGAACATCGACGACTCGCCGAGAACTCAAAGGCTCCGTTCCCGTGGTACCGCTGGGGGCCTTACGTGAGCGAACGCCAATGGGGGACGGTGCGCGAGGACTACTCTGCCGATGGCAGTGCGTGGGACTCGTTTAGCCACGACCAGGCGAGATCGCGAACTTATCGATGGGGCGAGGATGGCATAGGCGGATTCAGCGACCGGCACGGGCGCACCAACTTTTCAATTGCGGTTTGGAACGGGCGTGACCCGATTCTAAAGGAACGTCTCTATGGATTGACGAACGGCGAGGGTAACCACGGCGAGGACGTCAAAGAGTTGTATTACTACTTGGATGGGCTTCCGAGTGGAGCCTACTTGAAGATGCTCTACCGATATCCACATGCGGAATTTCCGTATGAGCAACTCATTCGCGAAAACCGTGATAGCGGTCGTGGAGGTCGAGAAATCGAGATTCTCGACACCGGAGTCTTCGACGAAAATCGATTCTTTGACGTGATCGTTGAATACGCCAAGGCCGCACCGGAAGACATTTTGTGGAGGATCACGATCACGAATCACGGTCCGGAGATTGCCCCTTTCTGGCTCGTCCCGCAGATCACTGCCCGCGCAACATGGATCGGCGACCCAGACATTCCACGACCTGAATTCCGAGAACTAGAACCCAACCACGTAACGATCTCTAACTCAAGATACGGGAAGCATCACCTTTATGCCGATCCTAAAACCGATGCTCTCTTCACCGAAAACCTGACAAACAATGAGCGAATTTATGGTGTGCCGAGCGAGAGCAAGTACGTAAAAGATGCGTTCCACAGAGCGATTGTCGAAGGAGAAGAGGGGGCAACGAATCCGGAAAACGTGGGAACGAGGGTGGGCTTCCCTTCTCACGGCGAACTTGCACCCGGGGAAAGTCGGACGCTCAAATTCAGATTTTCTGAATCAACTCTTTCTGAACCGTTCGGAGACTTTGACGCACTTTTCGAAACGCGCATAGAGGAAGCTGACGAATTCTATAACGCCATCCAAAGAACGAGCTCGCCTGAAGAAAAGCTCATCCAGCGCCAAGCCTTCGCGGGGCTCATTTGGAGCAAACAATTTTATCACTACGAAGTCGAGCTCTGGGCAAAAGGTGATGCAGGCCAACCTCGACCACCCGCCGGGCACGAAGGTCGGAACACGGGATGGAACCACTTTCACGCAGGTGAAGTGCTCTCGATGCCGGACAAATGGGAATATCCGTGGTTTGCGTCTTGGGACCTCGCGTTCCACACCATCCCCTTTGCGTTACTCGATCCACAGTTCGCAAAGGAGCAGTTGTTGCTCATCATGCGTGAGTGGTACATGCACCCAAATGGGCAAATTCCAGCATACGAGTGGTCTTTTTCAGATGTCAATCCGCCCGTGCATGCTTGGGCCGCGCACCGTGTATTTCGAATTGAAAAGCGGCTTACGGGTGTTGCAGACTACAGCTTTCTAGAAAAGGCATTCCACAAGCTCCTGCTGAACTTCACCTGGTGGACGAACCGCAAGGACGCGGAAGGCAACAACATCTTTGAAGGAGGCTTTCTCGGACTCGATAACATCGGAGTATTCGATCGAAACACGCCACTGCCAAATGGAATGCGGCTTGAGCAATCAGACGGAACGAGTTGGATGGCGATGTTCTCCCTTAACATGCTTGGCATTGCCGTGGAACTTACCTCGCACAATCCTGCTTACGAAGACATCGCGACGAAGTTCTTTGAACACTTTGTGTACATCGCTAGCGCCATGCATGAGCTCGGGCTCTGGAACGAAGCTGACGGCTTCTACTACGACATTATTCAAAGGTCCGATGGAACTCGACAGCCGATCGAACTCAAGTCCATGGTTGGCCTCCTTCCCTTGATTGCTTGCGTCGCGATCGAAAATAAAGACCTCGACCGTCTCACCGGTTTCAAAGCTAGAACTGAGTGGTTCCTGAAGCATCGTCCAGACCTTTCCCGAGGGTTCGCCTGGACGAGTGAATTCTCGGGCCGGCCGTCGAAAGTGTTTTCGCTCGTGACCCCAGACCGATTGGCAAGAGTTCTAGGAAGAATGCTCGACGAAAAGGAGTTCTTGTCGCCGTTCGGAATTAGAGCCCTCAGCAAGGCCTACGCTGACGAACCCTTCAAGATGGACCTCAATGGGCACGAACACGAGGTCCGATACCAACCCGCAGAATCGGGCACCGGGCTGTTCGGTGGAAACTCTAATTGGCGCGGCCCCGTCTGGTTCCCCGTTAACTACCTCCTGATCGAAGCATTGCAACGCCACGGGTTCTTTCTGGGCTCGGACTGGAAGGTTGAA